>CAYTQL010000171.1:0-6703 GCA_964439555.1 uncultured Planctomycetaceae bacterium
CTCGCAGGACCGCCCTTTCAGCGACCTGGTCGCGCCGTTGAAGCGGTACTGCCACTCCGGCGAGATCAACTTCGCCGTCGAGGACAAGGAAGGGATGATGGAGCAGGTCGCCCGGCGCTACTCCGACGCCGAGATCGACCACCTCGACGGGGTCACCTGCCAGTTCGATAACTGGTGGTTGAACCTCCGCCCCTCCAACACCGAGCCGCTGCTCCGCCTGAGCATGGAGGCAGAGAACTGCTCGCTCATGGAGGAGAAGCTCGAGGAGCTCAAGGAGATGCTCGGCGAGCCGGCGGCACACTGACGGAGACGGACGCTGCGCCGGATCGGCTGCGAACGGCCTTTTGATTCTCCTGCCGGTGCGCCTATCCTGCCGGTGGAAGGTGGGTCATGGGTATTGGCAGGGGCATGACACTGGTGGAGTTGCTGGTCTGCGTGGCGATTCTCGCCCTCCTGGCGGCAGCCTTGTTTCCCTCGCTGAGTTGCCTGCACGCCCGGGCGCAGCAGGTGCTCTGCGCGGGGCAGATGCGGGAAGTCCACCGCGGGCTGCTCAGCTACGCCGCCGCGCACAAGCGCCGGCTTCCGCCGTTCACCTACGCCACCTGGTCCGGAGATGTGGGCATGAGCGGGCACTTCGGCGGCTTCTCCCAGGCGGGTGACCCGTTCAACATCGCCCGGACCGGCGGGCGCTGGGCGAACCTCTGGGTGCTGGTCCGAGACGGTATCGTCGCCCCGCGCGTGCTGGTGTGCCCGGGCTCGGTCTACGACGCGTCCGATACGTCGGTGAGCTACTTCCCCTACAGCTCCCGCTACAGCACGTACTGCCTCCGTTTCCCACCCAGCGCCGACGCCTTCCGCGCGGCGCCGGGGCTCGCCGGACGCGGGCGGTCCCCGCTGGATGTCTACCTCTACGCAGCCGGGGGCGAGCGGGTCCGCGTCGGCGCAGAGTACGAGACCGTTCCGCAGATCACGCTGGAGGACGTTTACCGCCTGCTCCCCGACGCGGCGTGCGGGGACGGCGACTTCGCCCCGCTGCGGGACGCCTGGCTGAGCGACACGTGGCGGCGCGACTCGTGGGAAGCCGACCCGGCCGGGCTGCCCGGGCTCGAGAGCTACCGCCGGCGCATCTCGTGGTGCCACGGTGAACGGTTCAACGTGCTCTACGGATGCGGCGCCGTGCGGGAGGTGATCGATGGCGGCGTCGTCCGCGAGGCGAGCCTCGGCGACGCCGAGCGGGCGCCGATGGATCCCCTGGACAATGCCGCAACGGCCGAGCGGGTCTGGCAGTTTTTCGACGCTCAGTGAGCCCCCGGGCGCTCCCACGCCAGGGCGCGCAGGGCGCCGAGGCGATCGTGGTTGGTCATGTCCACGTGCAGCGGGGTGACGGTGACGAAGCCCTTGGCCAGGGCGGCCACGTCGGTGTCCTCCCCGATGTTGAGGAAATTGAACTCCTCCCCGATGCGGAACTGCCGGGCGTCGTCGATGTCCTCGACGCGATAGTAGGCGTCCTCCACCCCGCCGGTGCACTGGCGAACCACCCGCAGCCCGACCGGCCGGTCGGGCTTCCCGCCCAGCGCGGGGACGTTGACGTTGACCAGGTCGCCGGCGGCGAGCCCGTCGCCCAGGAGGCGGTCGAGCACCTCGCGGCAGACCTCCGCCACGCGGGACCATTCCGGCTCGCCCGCCTCGGACGAAGCGGACAGCGCCACCGCCGGGAAGCCCAGCATCGCACCCTCCGCGGCTGCGGCGACCGTCCCGGAATAGAAGACGTTCACCCCCACGTTCGCGCCGATGTTGATCCCGCTGAGGACCAGGTCCGGCGGGGCGTCCACGAGGCTTTTGGCGGCGAGGCGGACGCAGTCGGCGGGCCGTCCGGTCACGCTGAGCCCCTCGAAGCACCCGCCGGGCCCGCAGGCGGTCCGCCGGACCACCAGCGGCTCGTGCAGCGTGATCGAATGCCCGGCGGCCGACTGACCCGACGCGGGCGCGACGACGTCGACCGTTCCGAGGTCCTCGATCGCGGCTCGCAGGGCGGCCAGCCCCGGCGCGTCGATGCCGTCGTCATTGCTGAGCAGGATTCGCATGGCCGGAGTGTAGCCGGTCGCCGTCTCGCGTAACAGCGCTTCCCGACGCGGGTTGAACCGACTGAACGAGCCACTGAATGAAGGGATGTCCCATGCGAAGCTTCTGCGTCGTTGCCTGCGGCTGCCTCATCGCCCTGACGGGCGGGGGAACTCTGATCGCCGAGGATTCCGGCGGGTATCGCGGGCCCAACCGCTGCGGCATCCACCCGGGCGGGGGGCTCATCAAGAGCTGGCCGGAAGGCGGCCCCGAACTGCTGTGGCGGTACCCCCGCAAGGACGAAGACGCATGGGAGGAGGAGATCGCCCTCGGCGCGGGGTGGTGCAACGTTTCGGTGACTGACGGGACCGTCTACACCTCCGGGATGCGCTACGACGACGGGGCGAAGAACACCTACGCCTTCGCGTTCGACCTCGACGGGAAGGTCAAGTGGATCACGAAGCTCTGCAAGGGTCTCGGCTGCGGACGCTTCGAGGGCCCGCGGGCGACGCCGGAGTGCGTGGACGGGAAGGTCTACCTCACCAGCGGGAAAGGCGAGGTCTTTTGCCTCGACGCCGCCGACGGGGAGATTCTCTGGCAGGTGGACACCCGCCGCGAAGGGATCGGCAACAAGATCGCCGGGTGGGGTTACAATCTCTCGCCGCTCATCGCCGACGGGAAGGTGATCCTTCCGATCCGCCGCGGGACCTGCGCGATGGTCGCCCTCGACGCCGAGACCGGCGAGGTCGCCTGGAAGTCCCCCCTCTGGAAGGACTGCGCCGTGGTGGACTCCTCCCCCGTGCTCGTGGAGGTCGGCGATCGGAAGTTGGCGCTGTGCAACATGTTCCGGGAGATGTTCGCCGTGGACGTCGCCGACGGATCGCTCGCCTGGAAGAAGTCCGGGAAGATGCGGACCATGATGACGCCGATCGTCTCCGGCGGGTACGTCTTCGCCGACTACGCCCAGAAGCTCACGCAGCTCAAGCCGGTACTTCGGGAGGGCAAGGTCGACTTCGAGGTCGTCCGGGACTTCGGGCGTATGGTGGACCTCGACCAGGCGGTGGTGATGGACGGACGGATCTACCGCTTCGGGCGCATGCCGGTCGAGAAGCCCGGAAAATCGGTGGAAGGCGGCAAACCCCGCAAGAAGCGCCGGCGTCGCGGCAAGCCCGCCGTGGTCTGCATCGACGTGGAGACCGGCAAGACCCTCGCCCACCTGCCGTGCGAGATGACTCCGCGATCGATCATCGCCGCCGACGGGATGGTCTACGTCATCGAATCGGCCAACACGGCCCCGGGGAACGGGAAGGGGCTCTACCGCGAGAAGGGCCGGTTGACGCTCATCCGCCCCACCGAGGACGGCATGGAATACGCCGGGGCCTTCCAGCCGGCGGTCGGGACGAAGGAAATCTACGTCGCCCCCGTCATCTCCAACGGCCGGCTCTTCCACCGCCACGGAACGACCCTCGCCGTTTACGACCTCCGCACGTCGGAGTAACGGCTTTCCGCTTCGATGAACAGAGATACGGCAGTTTCTTGTTCCCGATCGCTCCGGCAGCTTCACCACGTGTCGGCTGAGGTCTCTGACAGGTCTTCCCGGGGACGGAGAGGTCTGCGACGCAGCAAACAGCCAAGCCGCATCGCTGCTCATTTCCGTTCATCGCAGCCGACCTGGCGAACCAGCCGGGCCAAGGCGTCGATGAGGGCTTCGCCGGCGCCGGGTTCCAGCCCGCTGCGGCGGGCGCCTTCGACCTCGTAGCCGCCTTCCCCGAAGCTCTTGCGGTCCGGCCAGTAGCCGCTCCAACCGTTGGTGCAGGTCGCGACGATCAGCGGCCCGTCCACCTGCGCACGCAGATCCAGCGCGAGCGACTGGAACAGTTCCACCGGCGCGGCGGCGATGGTCACCGGCCCGATCCGCCAGGCGGCGAGGTCGAGCTCGACGCCGGCGACCTCGCACGTTTCGGCGGCGATCCGCAGCTCCTGTCGCCGGCGCCCGCGCGTGCCCTGGGTCAGCAGCGTCACCAGTCCTGCGGCCGGCGCGGCGACGACGTCGAGCTGCGCGGGGTCCTCCTGCGTGGCGACCCACGGGTGGGTATCGCCGCTGGCGCCCTGGAGGAACATCGGCCGGGCGCCGGGCAGCATCCGCTCGATCATCCGGCAAGCCGCCCCGGCCAGTCGGCGCTGACGACGCGCGACGTCTTGCCCAGGACCACGCCGTGAACGCCGACGCTCCAGAGCAGCAGTTTCCGCGGCCCGTCGGGCTGGGCGAGCATCAGCAGCGTGCAGGTCGGATCGAGCATCTCCCCGGGCGTAAGCATGGGGAACTCCTGCGTGTTCCAGCAGTGCTCCACCCCGCCGGCGCCGTCCGGGACGCGGCGGTTGTAGCCCATCCCCAGCGCCGCCTCGGCGGCCGAGGCCTCCACCGGGTAGGTCAGCCCCGCCGCGGACGCGGCCGCTTCGTCGACCCGGTCGAGCAGCCACTCCGCGTACAGGGGGTCCGGATTGTGTCCGGGCCCCTGCCGCGTCTCGACGAAGCTGGAGAGGAAGCCGCGCTCGCCGACGTCCTCGGCCAACTGCGGAAAGGGCCCCGAGTGCGTGTGAGAGCAGCAGACTATCACCCGGGCGGGGTCGGTTCCGACCCGCTCGGCCGCCCGGGCCCGCACGCGGCGCGCCATGACGGTCCGCAGCACGGCCAGGTCGAGACAGACGATCGCCGCCCGGGCCCCGCCGTCGTCAAGCACGGTCACCCGCGCCAGCAAGGGGTCGTGCACCCCCGCATTGCCCGGCGGAAGCTGCTCCTGACGGAACTCGTACCCGATCAGGCTGTTCTCGCGCGGCGGCGTGATGTCCACACTGGCAAACCCGGCACGGATCATGAAGGCCTCCCGAAAGACGATCTCAGCAGCATGGAGGGGATGAACGGGATACGACAGTAAACCGCCCGTTTCTCTCTCGCCCTATCTTCCTTCATCTCCTTCATCCTGCATCGAGCAACCTACTCGGCCGCGGAGACGGACAGGGCCGGGGCGGTGAGGTAGGGCATGAACGTGGCCGGGTCGCGGTCGCTGGAGACGCGGACGTCCTTGCTCAGCAGGTCGTATATGTTCCCGGCGAGCATCGTGTTCTTCACCCGCCCGGCGATCTGTCCGCCGCGGATGCGGTAGCCGAGCCCGACGTTGCAGGAGAAATCGCCGTTGACGATGTTCCCCTGCCCGAAGCCGATGAGGTACTTGACGTAGATTCCGTCGTCGATCCCGGCGAGGAGTTCCTCGCTCGGCGTCGTTCCGGCGAGCAGCTCCGGGTTG
The DNA here is from genome assembly GCA_964439555.1 of uncultured Planctomycetaceae bacterium. GTDB lineage: Bacteria > Planctomycetota > Phycisphaerae > SM23-33 > SM23-33 > CAYTQL01. Next base: position 5,367 of record CAYTQL010000171.1, read on the forward strand.
TTCGGGGCGCAGTCGTCGTGGCCGGTGGGTTCGGCGCCGGCGAGCCCGGCGGAGTCGAGGTCGTAGAGGAAGGTCTTGAGCACGCCCTGGTCGATGAGCGTCATTTTGCGCGTGGGCACGCCGTCGTCGTCGGTCGGGGCGGTCCCCGGGGCGAAGGTTCGGTGCGGGTCATCCACGTAGCTCAACGAGGAATCCAGCACCTGCTCGCCGAGCCGATCGGCCAGGGGGGAATCGCCGTAAGCGACGTTCCGCCCGCTGAGACCCATGTCCACCGCGCGGAACAGCGTGCGGACGATTTCCGGCGAGAGCAGCGCGGGCATCGCCCCGGAAGGGATCGGAACCACCGTCTCCCCGCGGCGGAGGTCGGCCAGGATTCGCTCGGCGATCCCCCCGGCGTCGAACAGTTCGTTGACGTCCCGCCAGGAGCGTCCGAAGCCCGCGAAGAGCATGTCGGTCCCCTCGGTGCGCTGGCAATGGGCGCCGAGGCTCCAGCGCGTTCCGCGCGTGTGCAGTTCCGTCCCGCCGGTGGTCACCAGCGTGCTCTCGCCGACGCGGCGCGTCGCGCTGCCCTCGATGTACAGATCCGGGTTGTACTCCTTCAGACGCCGGACCATCTCGCCGCCCGCCTCGATCATCTCCTCGCGGGACAGCTCAGCCGCCGCGTCGGACCAGGTCTTCACCTCCGGCAGCTCGCCCGGCGGTTCGGGGTAGGCCTCGAAGTGCGCGACGCTCCCGGAGCGGGCGAGGGTCACCACCCGCTCGACGAGGTCCTCAAGGTCCTCCGGTCGGTTGCCGCGCGTCTCGGCCCGCCGGCCGTCCACGAGCACCTCGATGCTGTAGCCCGCGTGGTGCTGGGCGTCGCTGTGCTTCAGCCGTCCCGCCTCGTATCCGCAGCCGAGACGGTCGGAACTGCTCCGGCGGATCTTGGCGCCCGAAGCGCCCAGCTTGCGCGCCTGCTCGAGCGCCTGCTTGAGGCGGTCGGTTCCGATGTCAGTCATACGATGTCCTTCTGTGATTCCGGTGTGGCGAGCTCATCCCCCGGTCGGTTGCGGAGCCTGCGTGCAGCCCTCTACGCCCCGCCGACGGTCACGTCCCGCACGCGAAGGTGCGGCGCCCCGAAGGTCACCGGCAGCGGCGATTGCCCGCCCTTCCCGCACCCCCCGGCCGACTCGACGATCTCCAGGTCGTCGCCGAAGCCCTCGATCCCGTGGAGCGTCTCGAAGACGTTTCCGGTGAGCACCACGTCGCGGACGAGCTCTCCGAGTTGTCCGTTCTCGATGCGGTAGGCATACCCGGCCGAGAAGGTGAACTGCTCCATCATCGTCTGTCCGCCGAAG
>CAYTQL010000172.1:0-6698 GCA_964439555.1 uncultured Planctomycetaceae bacterium
ACGACGACAAGATGACCTTGACAGGACTCACTTCATGGGAGCGACGGATGCCAAGACGCGCAACACTGCTGACGTGCCTCGGTTGCCTGCTGACCGCGAGCCTGCTCGCCCCGGCGGCCCCTCCCGAACTGAACATCCCCCGGACCTCCTTGGAGAATCGCCTGACCGATTCCGACGTCGAGGCGATCCGGAAGCGTCTGAAGTACTGGACGAAGCTGCTGCGCGAAGCCGACGACGTCGAGACCGTCGTCCGCGCCCGGCGAGGCATTCTCTACGATTACCGCCGCTACGACGTCAACCGCTACGCCGAGTACGGGATCGTCTTCGCCCGCGAGGCGGCCGGAATCGTGACCGACGCGCTGGGCGACGTCGAGAAGCTGCGGACCGTCAAGCACGTCAACGTCGCGATCGCTCTGGCGGAGATGGAGCATGTGACGATCCAGCCGGCGCTGGAGACGATGGTCGCCCACGCCAACACCGCGGTGCGGTACCTGGGCTGGAAGACCTACCGGGGGGTCTGGCCGAACGTCATCGGACAGGGGCAGAAGCCCGCGAAGCAGTACTGGGATTCGCTCCGGGCCCGGGCGGCCGAGGAAACCTCGCCGATGGTCCTCGGGGAAATCTTCGGCGCCCTGACGCTGCCTGAAAACCGCCCCACCCTGCTCCAGGAATCGCAGTTCAGCGACGCCCAGGTGCAGGTGCTCGGCATCCTCGATGCGGCCTGGAAGAAGCGGTGCAAGCAGGTCGCCGCCGGGCAGGTCGAGAGGATCGGGGCGATGCGAAGCGGCCTGGACGCGGTGGCCTCCGTGGCCGGGGCCTTCAGCGCCCAGTTCCCCCAGGGGCGTCAGCGACGCGCGACCGCCTACCAGATGCTCGTCGACGCTGCCTGGTGCGCCGCCAGCGCGTATGACGACGCCGACGCCACCGGCGAAGCGGCCCGCGCGGCCGAGACGCTGCTGGTCCGCGCCGAACGGACGCTCAACGCTCTCCGCGGGACGGACCACGAGTTCATCCGCCTGCCGTTGCGGAGCAACGAGGTCGTCGAGCGCGGCGCGGCCGTGAAGTTCTACCTCGTGGACGGAAAGACGTACGGCGTCGAAGGCTGGATTCAGCAGCTCAAGGAATTTGGCGTCACGGAGCCCGGCGCCGACGACGCCGAGACCCAGCCCGCAACCAGACCGGACGAGGACTGAGCCCGCCCGGAGCGCCCGCGGCCCGCGCCGCGCCGGCGAAGCCCCGGCGGAGCATGCCATGAAGTGGTTCTACCTCATCGCGATGATTCTCGTTGCCGGGCTCTTCACCGGTCCGCTCTGGGTGCCCGGATGGCTCGAAGCCCCCGCCGAAGAGCCCTACAGCGAGATCGCCACGCCAAACCCCGAGCCGATCGTCCGTTACGACAGCTACGCCAGCGCGGTCAAGTCGATCGACGCGGCCACCTGCGGGGACACGACCTCCTCGGGCATTCAGGGCAACTTCTACGAAGGCCTGCTGACCTACCATTTCCTCAAGCGCGACCCGCTGGTGGTGGTCCCGCAGCTCGCGGCCGCGCTGCCCGAGATTTCCGACGACCAGCTCACTTACACCTTCAAGATCAAGAAGAACGTCCTCTTCCAGCGGAACCCGTGCTTCGGGCCGGACCCGTCCGAAGAGCACCAATGGAAGACGCGGGCGATCACGGCCGGAGACTTCGTCCTCGGGTTCAAGCGCGTCGCCGATCCGCACCTGACGGTTCCGCTGGCGTGGGGACTGATCGCCGGGAAGATCAAGGGCCTCGACGCCTGGCGGGAAGAGGCCGACAAGGTCGCCCTCGGGGATTTCTCCCGCTACGACCGCCCCGTCGAGGGCCTCGAGGCCGTGGACGACCACACGCTGCGGATCACGCTGACCAAGCCCTTCCCGCAACTGCTCTTCTGCTGCGCGATGCACCTCTACTCACCGACGCCGATCGAGGCGGTCAACTACCACCTGGCCACCGAGCCGGCGGACCCGGACAAGCCCTACGCAGAGCGCAGGGAAATCCCCCCCGCCAAGCGGTCGGTCGAATTCCGCGAGGCCGACGAGGTCGTCGGTACGGGCCCGTACGTCCTGAGGACCTTCAAGCGCAAGCACCAGATCGTGCTGGTGCGGAACCCGGATTTTCGCGACCAGTACTACCCCACCGAGGGCACGGCGACCGACAAGGCCCGCGGCCTGCTGGACGACGCGGGCAAGAAGGTGCCCTTCATCGACGTGATGCAGTTCGACTACGTCGCCGAGAGCTATGCCCGCTGGATGCGTTTCCTCAGCCGCCAGACGGACGTCTCGGGCATTCCCCAGCAGATGTTCTCGGGGATCATCACCCCGGGCAAGGACCTCTCGGACAAGTGGCGCAAGCGAAACATCTACCTGACCAAGTACAGCTCGCCGGCGGTGTACTGGATCGCCTTCAACATGCAGCACAGGATCTGGAAGGCCTCGCCCTCGCTGCGGCGGGCGATGTGCATGGCCTTTGACGTGGAGTCGTACATCGACGTGCTCTACAACGGGCGGGGCAAGCGGGCGGTGAACATCCTGCCCGAGAGCATCCCCGGACACGACCAGGCCGGGCCCGGGCCCTACTACCGCTACGACCGCAAGGCGGCGAAGACGCTGCTCACCGAGGCCCGCAAGGAGCTCAAGGCCGCCGGGCTGCTCGAGGAGGACGGGTCCATTCCGACCCTGGAGTTCGACATGGTCATCCAGGGGGCCGACGACCAGCGGCGCGGTGAGTTCTTCCGCATCCAGTTCGCCAAGGTCGGGCTGGACATGAAGGTCATCGCCAACGACTGGCCGACGCTCCAGCGCAAGGTGCACCAGAAGAACTCCATGATGTACACCATGGGCTGGCACGCCGACTACCCGGACGCCGAGAACTTCCTGCAACTGTTCTACTCGCCCAACATCGACGAGGGCACGAACAACTCCAACTACGCCGACCCGCAGTTCGACGCGTGGTACGAGCAGGTCCGCACCATGCCCCCGGGCCCCGATCGGATGGCGCTCTACGTCAAGATGATCCGCAAAATCTCCGAGGACGTGCCCGTCCTGCTGCTCAGCGAGCCGCTCTACTACGTCCTGGCGTACGACTGGGTGAAGAACTACAAGCCGCACCCGGTGGGCTACGGGTACGCCCGCTTCCAGCGGATCGACGCCCGGCAGCGCCGGAAGATGGGGGGGCGGTAGATGGCGCCCTTCGTCCTGCGACGACTGCTGCAGGCGTGCTTCACGGTCTTCGGCGTGATGCTCCTGACCTTCCTGCTCTTCCAGGTCATCGTCGGCGACGTGTCCGCCAACTTCGTCGGGAGAAAGGCCACGCAGGAGCAGCGCCAGCGCTGGCTGCACAAGCACGGGCTCGACAAGCCCCTCGTGCTCGACCCGGACCATTGGCATCAGCCGTGGCGGGGGGAGTTCTGGGATACGCAGTTCTTCCACCACTTCGCCGACAGCGTCTCCTTCAGCGGCAAGAGCTACGCCGACGAGCGCCGCCTGGGGGACATCATCGCCCGCCGGGCCCCCTACTCCCTGGCGCTGACGGTCCCCACGATGGCGATGGGCTGGCTGCTGGGGCTGGTCGTCGCCTCCGTGGTCGCCTACTTCCGCAACAGTTGGGTGGACCGCGCGGGGGTCTTCCTGAGCGTTCTGGGCATGTGCATGCCGATCCTGGCGTACATGATCCTCGGGCAATGGCTGATGTTCCAGGTGGCCCCGGAGCACGCCTGGGGCCTGGCCCACCCGGTGAATATCTACGTCCCCGTGGTCATCGCCGTCGTGGCCGGGCTGGGCATGCAGGTGCGTTTCTACCGCACCGTCATCCTGGACGAAATCAACCGCGACTACGTCCGCACCGCCCGCGCCAAGGGCGTCCCACTGCCGGGCATTCTTTTCGGGCACGTGCTGAAGAACTGCATGCTTCCGATCCTCACTCGCCTGGTGCTCTCGGTGCCCTTCCTGATCATGGGCTCGCTGGTGCTCGAGCGGTTCTTCGGCATCCCCGGGCTGGGCAACCTGATGCTCGACAGCATCTACACCCGCGACATGCCGATCATCAACGGATTGGTCTTCCTCACGGCCGTGATCTACGTCATCGGCCTGCTGCTCACCGACGTGCTCTACGCCGTGTTCGACCCGCGCATCCGCCTGACCTGATTCCGCCATGACCGACGCTTCGACATCCCGGCCCCGCACCCCGCCCGAAGCCACGCCCGAGGCGCTGCGCGGCGATGCCGGGCGAAGCCTGTGGTCCGACGCCTTCCGCCGGCTCGCCCGCGACGGGGCGGCGATGCTCTGCCTGGCGGTGATCGTCCTCTACGCGGTCGTGGCGATCGCCTCCCCGCTGCTCTGGCCGGACTGGTCGGAGGACGTCGACTTCGAGCACACCAACGAGGCGCCCTCGCTGTCGCACCCGCTGGGGACCGACGCCTTCGGGCGCGACGTGCTGGTCAAGACCATGCTCGGGGCGAACGTTTCGATGAGCGTGGGCTTCTTCGCGAACATCATCGCCGTGCCCCTGGGCATGATCCTCGGCGCGCTGGCGGGGTTCTACGGACGCTGGGTGGACGACGGGATCGTCTGGCTGTTCACGACGCTGGCGGCGATTCCCGGGCTCATCCGTCTGATCGCCATCAAGGTCGCCTTCGAGGGAAAGGTCCTCTTCGAGGATTCCTTCTTCGAGATGGACCTCGGCGGAATCGCGGGCATCATCATCGCCCTCGGCGTGATGAGCTGGATCGGCACCTGCCGGCTCGTCCGCGCCGAGACGATGAAACTCCGCGAGCTGGATTACGTCATGGCCGCCCGGGCCTCCGGACGCCGCGGGCCCGGCATCCTGGTGCGGCATATCGTCCCGAACGTGGCGCACATCGGGATCATCAACTTCTCGCTGGGCTTCGTCGGGGCGATCATGGCCGAGGTGATCCTCAGCTTCCTCGGGCTCGGCGTGATGAACAAGCCCAGTTGGGGCAAGATGATCAGCGAAGCCCGCATGGACCTCATCGTCGGCCGGTGGTGGGAACTGGCGGCCGCGGTGGGCGCCACCTTCATCATCGTCCTGGCGTGGAACATCTTCGGCGACCGCCTCCGCGACGCCCTCGATCCGCGCCTCCGGAACGTCTGAACGCCGGGAACCGCTTTGACCGCAGAAGCACGGAGATTACGAACACCGGCGCGACGCCTTCACAGCCCGGCGGTTGGGAGCTGCTTTGACCGACAATGACAGTCCATTGCTGAAGGTCCGGAACCTTCGGACGTGGTTCCTCACGGACGACGGGGTGGTCCGCGCCGTCGACGGGCTCAGCTTCCGCATCGACCGGAGGCAGACCTTCGCGCTGGTCGGCGAGAGCGGGTGCGGAAAGAGCGTCACCAGTTTCTCGCTGCTCCAACTGATCCCCTCTCCGCCGGGCGTCATCCTCACCGACGAGGCGATCCGGCGACTCCGCCGGTCGCGCAAGTGGTCCGACGTCGCCCAGGGAGTCGCCTCCGGCGCGGAGGTGGACTTCGAGGGGCTCGATTTGCTCCGACTGGACGAAAAGCAGCTCCGCTTCGTCCGGGGCGGGCAGATCAGCATGATCTTCCAGGAACCGATGAGCTCGCTGAACCCCGTGTTCACCTGCGGCGCCCAGATCGTCGAGGCGATCCGCCTGCACACGAACATGGGCGCCTCGCGGGCCGCCCGCCACGCCGTCGAGATGCTCGGAAAGGTCGGCATTCCCGACCCGGCCCGGCGGTTCAACGAGTATCCCCACCAGCTTTCCGGCGGAATGCGCCAGCGCGCCATGATCGCCATGGCGCTGTCGTGCACCCCGCGGCTGCTGATCGCCGATGAGCCGACGACCGCCCTGGACGTGACGATCCAGGCGCAGATTCTCGACCTGCTCAACGAACTCCAGGAAGCCGAGGGGCTCAGCATCCTGCTGATCACCCACGACCTGGCCGTGGTGGCCGAGACGGCCGATGTGGTCGCGGTAATGTACGCCTCGAAGATCGTGGAGCTGGCGAGCGTCGAGTCGCTCTTCGGCGACCCGAAGCACCCCTACACGCACGGGCTGTTCCGCTCGCTGCCCAAGCTCGGCGAGCGCCGCGAGCGGCTGGAGACCATCGCCGGGACCGTGCCCAACCCGCTGGAATTCCCCCGCGGGTGCAAGTTCCACCCCCGCTGCCCGCTGACCCGCGCCCGGGCGGGCGAGGCGGACGCGAACGAGACGGTCCCCGCCCCCGGCGGGGCGCGGGTGTTGCGCCGCTGCGCCGAGTGCGAGCCGACGCTACGGGAGATCCGCCCGAACCACTGGACCGCCTGCTGGGAGGTCGAGGGCGACGCCGACGCCGCCGAGACCGACCCCACCGAACGGAGCATCGCCGCGCGGACCGCGGCCGAAACGTCATGACCGATTCGCCCGACAACCTGCTGACCGTTCGGGGCCTGAAGACCTACTTCCCGGTCCGCCGGGGCGTGCTGGGCAAGCGCAAATACGTCCGCGCGGTCGACGGAGTGGACCTGACCGTCGGCCGCGGGCGCACCGTGGGGCTGGTCGGCGAGAGCGGATCGGGCAAGACGACGGTCGGGCGGTCGATCCTCCGCCTGGCGCCCGCCACCGCGGGCGAAGTGGACTTCGACGGGATCGACGTCTTCTCGCTCAGTTCCAGCGCCCTGCGGCGGCTGCGGGGGCGGATGCAGATCATCTTCC
>CAYTQL010000173.1:0-6670 GCA_964439555.1 uncultured Planctomycetaceae bacterium
GCTCGCGCCCAATTCAGGCTGAACCAGTACAGTCGGGGATTCCGTCGGAATTCCAGTCCGCCAAGGCCGGGCGCATCCGGCTGCTGAGGTGGTTGATCGGGTTCCCGTCGGTGTCGCGCCTTGGCGAGCGCCGACTTTCCGCCCCCCTAAACGGGGGGTAGATACCCAGTCAAATGGGGGTGAATACTCAGCAGGTTCAGCGCCGCCGGCCCATGACGCGGAGCAGCAGGATGAAGAGGTTGATGAAATCCAGATAGAGTTTCAGGGCCCCGAGAATGGCGTACTTCCGGGCTTCGGCGCCCTGGGCGTTCACGGACCGCCCGATCTGCTTGATCTTCTGGGTATCGTAAGCGGTGAGCCCCACGAAGATCAGGATCCCCGCGTAGGTAACGATCCAGTAGAGCGTCTCGCTGTGAAGGAAGATGTTGACCACCGAGGCGATGATGATCCCGATGAGCCCCATGAACAGCAGGCTGCCCCATTGGGTCAGGTCCCGCTTGGTGGTGTACCCGTAGACGCTCATGATCCCGAACGTCCCGGCCGTGACGAGGAACGTCGAGCCGATGGAGGCGGTGGTGTAGACCAGGAAGATGATGCTCAGCGTCAGCCCGTTGACCCCCGCGTAGAGCAGGAACAGGAAGATCGCCGTCGCCGGGGAAAGCCGTCCGATGCCCGCGGAGATGCCCACCACCAGCACCAGTTCACCGATGACGAGTCCGAAGAACAGCAGCGGATTGCCGAAGATCGTCCGGACCATCGTCTCGCTGTTGGACACAAGAAGGGCGACCACGCCCGTCAGCGCAAGGGCCATGGTCATCCACATATAGACCTTGGAGATGAAGACGGCCTCGTCCGGTTTCGACCAGGCCTGCGAATCGGCCGCGTAGACGTTCTCACTCCCGCCGAACATGCTCATGGGGGCTCCCTGTCTGTGGTGGGTCTTGCGTAACGCCCGCATGATACGCCAGAGCGGCAGGAGAGGGGAAGGGTGCGGGCATGGCCCGTTCTTACCACCCCTCGGTGCGTCCCTCGGGCAGTCCTTCGACGGCCCAGGCTTCGGGGTTGCGGTAGTACTCCTTGAGCTGCATCGCGGCGACGACGCCGTCGGCGGTGGCGGTGGCCAGTTGCATCGCGGCGCGGGTGCGGCAGTCCCCGGCCACGAAGACGCCCGGGACGTTCGTCCGCATGGTGACCGGGTCGGCCTGGATGTACCCGTTCTCGTCGATGGCGACGCTGCCCCGCAGCCACTGGGTATTGGGCGCCATCCCCACGAAGATGAACACCCCGTCGACCGTGATCTGCTCGATGTCGCCGGTGTCCACGTTCCGCAGGCGGCAGTGGTCGATCTCCGCCCCGTCTGCGGTGGGCACGATTTCTTCGAGGACGTAGGGCAGCTTGATGTGCAGGTCCTTGTCCTTCGCCGTCTCGTGGAGATCTTCGACGAGCACCTTCTGGGCGCGGAACTCCAGGCGGCGGTGGATGATCGTCGTCTTGCGGGCGAAGCGCTGGGCGAGGTAGACGGTGTCCTCCACGGCCGTGTTGCCTCCGCCGACGGTGAGAATCTCCTTGTCGCGGTAGAACGCCCCGTCGCAGGTGCCGCAGTAGCTGACCTTGCCCATCTGGCGGAGCGCGTCCTCCCCGGGGACCCCGAGCTTGCGGTAGTCGCTGCCCGGCGAGAGGATGACCGCCCGGGCGCGGTGGGCGGTTTCGCCGTTGTTGGTCTCCACGCAGAGGGTCCCGTCGTCCTGCCGTCCGAGTCGCGTGACGGCCTGATTGACGACGATCTCGGCGCCGAAGTTCTCCGCCTGCTTGCGCTGCTGCTCGATCAGCTCCGGACCGGCGATGCTGAGCCACCCGGGGTAGTTCTCCACCGCCTCGGTGAGCATGATCTGCCCGCCGGGCAGCCCGTTCTTCTCGAGGATGAGGGTGTCGTAGCGGTCGCGGGCGGCGTACAGGGCGGCCGCGAGGCCCGCGGGCCCGCCGCCGATGATGATCACGTCGCGAATGCCGTCGGAGTCTGCGTGCACGTGGGGTCCTTCGGTCCGGGGTCGGGTTCGGGCGCTGCGGCGGTCAGTCCTGGTCGGCCCATTTCTGCATGGCGCCGATGACGCTCTCGGCGCGGGGGAAGGCGTCGAGGACTTCGGCGCGGTCGGCGGCGACCATGTTCAGCCCGTCGGGCGTTTCCATTTTCAGCAGGCGTCCCCGCCTGTCCAGGTGCAGCGTCGCCGGTTCGACGTCGCCGGCCACCTGGTCGGTCGCCTTGACGCCCCGGACGGCTTTGCCGCCGTGGCGGAACGTCTCGGGGCCCTCAACGGTGAAGGTCCGCATCTCGAAGCCGTTGGTCGACGTGCTGTACGCGGCGAAGGTATACCCGACCCGCTGATCGAGGTCCACTATCCGCGGCAGCAGTTCCCCGAGGGCCCGGGGGAGGTAGATCTTCTGCGGGGCCCGGACCTTCTGGGTGTCGATCTTCCCGTTGCGGTCCACCATGCAGACGATCAGGCGGTCCTGGCGGATGCCGTCCTCGGCGAGGGTCATCGCGTTGCGTCCCGAGCCGACCTGAAGTTGCTCCTTCCAGCGTTCCATGCCCAGGGCGGGGGTGACGAACATCACCCGCTTCATCAGGCGCATCCGGTCTTCGGGGAGTTGGAACATCGCGTGGGATCGCAGCTCGTACCCGTCCGAGCCCTTCTCCCGCCCGGGCGAGAGCTTCTTCCGCAGGAACCCGACCGTCTTGCCCTCGTAGCGCATCAGGAACCACGCGGGCTTCTCATCCAGCGCGTCGCGGAAGTCCTTCTCTTCGAGAGCCAGCAGGAACTTCGCCGCCCGCTGGGTATTCTCCCGGCGGCGCTTCCACGCCTCCTCCGGGTCGCTCAGCGCCAGCGTGCCCAGCACGGCGTTGAGCACGCGGTTGAGCCTGCCCCGATCGTCGGCCGGACCGGTCATCAGGAAAATCAGAAACCGACGCGGCGCCACCAGCACCCAGACCTGCCGCTGCCAGAGACCCAGATCCTTGCCCGTGGTCCCCCGCAGGTCGATCGCCTTGGCGCCGGCGACCTTGATCGTCCCGACCTTCTTGGTCTTGAAGTTGCCCTTGTTGCTCAACGACTTGGCCAGGGCGTCGGCGTAGGTGTCCAGGTCGATCTTCTCGGACTGTTTCACCGAGCGCTGGACCTTCAGGCTCCAGGCGATCGCCCCGGTCTTGGGGTCCCGCCGGGTCCAGGTGACCACCTCCGTGCCGATCCTCTCCCGTCGGCGCTGCGTCCCGGCCGGGGGACGGAGGGAGAACCCGTACAGCGGCGCCATGTACCGCTTGCCGAGCTTGACGGTGGCTCCGTCGGCGACCGCCGGAGGGCTCGTCGCCGCCAGAACCGCCGCGCCTGCGAGGATGAGGGAGAGTCGTGCAGTATTCATTGGGCTCCGCCTGTGTTTGGTCTATTATAGTGGGACGCTTACGGAGGGTCCAGACACCCTGGTTCCATCGGGGGGTGAGGGCCCCTGAAAACCCCGAGCACGGAAACGAGGACGATTCCCCATGCGCAAGATCACTGTCCTGAGCCTGCTGCTGACCGCCGCGACCGCCCCGGGGGCCGACTGGCCCCGGTATCTCGGGCCGAACCGTGACGCCTCGACGCCGGAAACGGAGTTGATCAAGTCCTTCCCCGAGGGCGGCCCGAAGGTGCTCTGGACCGCCAGGCTGGGCGCCGGCTGGGGCGGACCCGCCGTGCGGGACGGGAAGGTCTACCTGCTCGACCGGCAGGACGGAGAGGACATCCTCCGTGTGTGGGACCTGGAATCCGGGAAGGAACTGGACAGCAAGAAGTACCGCGCGCCGGGGAAGATCTCCCACGAGGGGTCGCGCAGCACGCCCACCGTGGACGAGAAGCTGGTTTTCACCGTCGGCGAGCACGGGCGCCTGGTCTGCTGGGATCGCGCGGACCTCCGCCCGGTGTGGGACAGGCGCCTGCTCGAGGATTTCGGCGGCAAGCTGCCCCGCTGGGGCGTCGCCCAGAGCCCGCTGATGGTCGGGGACCTTCTCATTGTCGCGCCCCAGGGCAAGAAAGCCGGCGTCGTCGCGCTCGACAAGGCCCGCGGCGAGATCCGATGGCGCTCCCGCCCGGTCGGGCCCATGGACTACACCTCCCCGGTCTACGCCGAGATCGCCGGGGTCCCGCAGGTGATCATCGTCTCCAAGAGCGGAACCGCCTCGGTCGCCCTCGAGGACGGCAAGCTGCTCTGGACCCATTCCTACAAGGACCGCAACGCGATCCCCAGCCCGCTGGTGCTCGAGGACGGGAAGGTCTTCTTCACCTCGGGCTACGGCGCGGGCTCGGAGCTGATCGAGGTCACCGAGGACGCCGGCCGGTGGTCGGTCAAGTCGCTGACCAGCAACCCGATGGGTTCGCAGATCACCGCCCCGATCTACTACGACAAGCACCTCTACGTCCTGTGCAACGCCAAGAAGGGCGACAACGGGCTGGTCTGCTTCGACATGCAACTCCGCCCGCAGTGGCAGACCGGACGCCGTCCCTGGCTGGACCGCGGCGGGATGCTGCTGACCGGCAACGGGCTGATCTACAGCATGGACGGGCGAAGCGGCGAGCTGCGGATCATCCAGCCGGACCCGGAAGGCTACAGGGAACTCGGCAAGGCCAAGCTCCTGGAAGGCCGGGAGATCTGGGCCCCGCTGGCGCTGTCCAACGGCAAGCTGCTCATCCGCGACAAGCGCCAGCTCAAGTGCGTGGACGTCTCGGCGGAATGACCTCCGGCGGCGGGCGACCCGTCGCCGGTTGCCCGCCCCCCGGGGCTCTTTGCGCTGTTTTCTTGGCGGCTTTTTGAGAAACCGGCCGAAAGAGGGCTATACCTACCTGAGCGGACAAGCCTTTTTCGGGGAGGGACCGATGTTTCTGGCACTCTGGGCCGTCGTGGCGTCGCTGGGGTTGCTCTCGATCCTCGCGGTGCTGAGCTGGGCGGTCTTCAGCGGAAAACTCGCACGCTCCTCCGGACCGTCGGGCGGGCACTCCCGCGTGCCCGAGGGCCCGCCGGATACGCCCGAGGACGATCTCGACGACGTCGAGCCGGCGATCGTCTGACGCGCCGCGACGCGGGCCGCCGCCGATGCGCGGAGCCCTCCTGCAAGCCCGACCCCGCCGGACTCTGCGCCTTCGCGCCTCGGCGGTTTCCCGGTTCGCCGTCTCGACGCTTCCGGTGTTCCCGGCGCTCTGATAGAATGCTCCGCTTCGATGAGGAGCGAGAACGATGGCCGAGAAGATCAACAGGATCGTGCTGGCGTATTCCGGCGGACTGGACACCTCCGTCATCCTGCCGTGGCTCAAGGAGAAGTACGACTGCGAGGTCGTCGCCTTCGCCGCCGACGTCGGGCAGGGCGAGGGTGAGCTGGAGGGCATTGAAGACAAGGCCCGCCACAGCGGGGCGTCCGAGTGCGTCGTCGCCGACCTGCGCAAGGAGTTCGCCGAGGAGTACTGCTTCCGGATGCTCCGCGCCTCGGCGGTCTACGAGCAGGTCTACATGCTCGGCACGTCGATCGCGCGTCCGCTGATCGCCAAGGCGCAGGTGGACGCCGCGCGGAAATTCGACGCCGACGCCGTCGCCCACGGCGCTACCGGCAAGGGCAACGACCAGGTCCGCTTCGAGTTGACCTTCATGGCCCTGGCGCCGGATCTGAAGATCGTCGCCCCGTGGAAGGACCCGTCCTTCGAACTCACCAGCCGGGAGGCGGCGGTGGAGTACGCCAAGGCGCGGGATATCCCCATCCCGGTCAGCAAGGAGAAGATCTACTCCCGCGACCGGAACCTCTGGCACATCTCGCACGAGGGCGCGGACCTCGAGGACCCGGTCAACGAGCCGCAGGACGACCTGTGGGTGATGTCCGTCCCGGTCTCGGAGGCCCCGGAGGAACCCGCCTACGTGCAGGTCGACTTCTCCGAGGGCACGCCGGTGGCGCTGGACGGGGTGCGCCTCTCGGGGCACGAGCTCATCGCCCGCCTCAACGCCCTGGCCGGGAAGCATGCGGTCGGGCAGGTGGACCTGGTGGAGAACCGCCTGGTGGGCATCAAGTCCCGCGGGGCCTACGAAACCCCCGGCGGCGCGGTGCTCTACGAGGCCCACCGCGCCCTGGAAAGCCTCACCCAGGACCGCGAAACCGCCCACTACAAGCAGCAGGTCGCCCTCAAGTACGCCGAGATGGTCTACAACGGTCAGTGGTTCTGCCCGCTCCGCGAGGCGCTGGACGCCTTCGTGGACGCCACGCAGCGCAACGTCACCGGCTCGGTGCGGATGAAGCTGTTCAAGGGACGGGCGACCGCCGCGTCGGTCACCAGCCCCCACAGCCTGTATTCGACCGACCTGGCCAGCTTCACCATGGGCGCCGAGTACACGCCCTCGGACGCCACCGGGTTCATCAAGCTCTTCGGGCTTCAGATGCGGGGAAGGGGCAGCGCCGAGTCATGAGATCGACACCGGAAGCCGACGACCGCCGGCCGGGGGCGCGCACGAGGTTCGCGGGGCTCCTCGCCCTTGCCCTGCTCCCGTGCGTCCTGGCGGGGGGGTGCAACCACCAGCCGTACGTCACGCCCCAGCGGCTCGAGAACGGGCTGGTGATCGTCCTGCCCGGCGTCGAGGGGCGCAGCCTGCTCAACGAGGCGATCGC
>CAYTQL010000174.1:0-6622 GCA_964439555.1 uncultured Planctomycetaceae bacterium
CCTCGATGATGTCCGGCGCGAGGCTGGTCAGGCGGAGCATGCGGCCGACGTAGGTTCGGTCGCGGTCGAGTTCAACCGGCGCGCCCTGCGTGGCCTGGGCTTCGAGGTCGCGGACGCTCTTGTCCAGCGACCGCAGCTCGCCGTTGAGCGGTAGTCGCTCTTCGCTACCTCGCGCCGTCCCGGCCGGCCGGCTCAGAAATTCACCTTCACCGAGGCGCCGACGAACGCGCCGTCGCCGGGGTCGATGCGGTTGAAGTCGCGGTCGTCGTAGTCCTCGCCCTCGAAGAAGAAGCGGTCCCAGGCGTAGCCGCCGGACAGGTCGAGCGTGAGGCAGTCATTGGGCTTCCAGGTCACGCCGGTGAGGAGCCGTTTCTCGTAGTACCACAGGCGGTCGTCGTCATCGTCGCGGTCGTGGCGCAGCCACTGTCGGGACGCCCAGTCGAACCCGCCGTAGAGGCTCCAGCCCTCGGCGACGCGGTACCGCACGCGGGCGCGGGCGTTGTGCAGGAGGGCCCAGAACGCCTCGACGCTCAGCCGGTCCGTCGCCTGCCACCGCACGGCCGAGAAGGGCACGCCGGCGAAGACGCTCAGCGTCCGGTCCGGGCGGTAGTGGTACGCCACGCCGGGCAGGGGCACGTGGCGGAGGAACTCCCGCCCGTTGGAGTAGTGCAGCAGGAAGAGCCACCCGCCGGATTCGCTGACGTCCCAGCGGTAGTAGCCCAGCGCCTCGACCTTGATCTCCTCGCCCGAGGCGAACGGCTCGTCGGAGGGGCTGGTGACCTCCAATGCAGCGCCGATCGTGTGGTCCTCGCGGAGCTTTCGGCGGTAGCTCAGCGTCGCCCCGACGTCCCAGAGATGGTTCGGGAACGGCTCGTTCGTGTCCGGCAACCAGGCGTCGGTGTCGACGTGCCACACCTCGACCGAGGGAACCACCGAGAACTCCTGGACCTCGTCCATCACGATCGGCACGGCCGCACTGGCCCGGTGCTCGGTCCACTGCAAGGACGCCTCCTGGTTCGCCACGCCCTGCCCGCAACGGTAGCGGACGCCGTAGCGGGGCGGGTACTCCATCTCGCCCCAGGTGCGCGGGTCGAGCCACTGGAGAGCGGTTTGCCCGAACGCGGGCGTCGCCGCGGCGAGCACGAGCAGCATCAGGGCCTTGGGCATGGGCAGTCTCCTTCGCCGCCATGCTAGTCGAGTCGGGGGGGCGCAACCAAGCGCGGGCTGGATCCGCGCGGCGAAACGGTACTGCGCGCCGGGTACAGGCGGCAGCGCCCGTCGCGGGCGGTTTGCGGCGCGGGCCTCCCGCCCAAGCCGGCGCCGCGGCGGGGCGTCCGAGCGCCGTTCGTCCTGCTCGCCGGAGCGGCCGAACCGAACCGTTGCGGTCGGTCGGCGGCTCTGCTACAGGGGGGCGATGATCGGCAAAGCCGTCGGATCGCTCTTCGCCTCCGCCCGCACCCAAGTCGCCTCTGCGCTGCTGCGGACGCGGATCACGCCGAACATGCTCTCGGTGGCTGGGATGCTCATCACGCTCGGGGCGGGCGTCTGCTACGCCCTCGGCGCGGCCCGGCCGTTCGCCTGGAGCGTCCGCGTGGACGGGCCGAACTGCTACCTGGCGCTGGGGGCGGCGGGGCTGATCCTCGCGGCCGCGTGCGACATGCTCGACGGCGCCGTCGCCCGCCTGGGCAACCGGGGCTCGCGGTTCGGAGCGTTCCTGGACAGCACGCTGGACCGCTTCAGCGACTTCGTCATCTACGCGGGGATCGCCGTCGCCTACGCCGCGCGTGAGCCGGCGAACCTGACCTTCGTGCTGCTGAGCATGCTGGCGTTCTTCAACAGCTTCATGATCTCCTACACCCGGGCCCGCGCGGAGGACCTGATCGGACGCTGCTCGGTGGGCTTCTGGCAGCGCGGCGAGCGCACCGCCGCGATCCTGATCGGCAGCTTCGCCTACCACATTTCGGCGCTGGTGCTCCAGCAGGCGCTGCTGGCGCTGGGGACGGTCCTGCGGCGCATCGGGCACACGAAGCGGACGCTGGAAGGCAAGCCCGCCTGGGAGGACGCCCGTCGCGGGCCCGGGTGGGTGCGGGTGCAGATCTGGCGTCACCCGCGGATGAGCTGGGGCTACGACGTCAGCGTCCTGGCGATGATCGCCTGGCTGATCTTCGCCGACGTGCCGCCGGCGGACGTGCTGCGCGCCCTGTTCGGCTGAGGCGCGTTTAGCCCTCCTCGACGTGCTTGCGGCTCATCAGGAAAGTCACGCGTTGCTGGAGGTCCTTGCTGAGCGTCCTGCGCAGCAGTTTCCGCGCCTCGGACATGTTGGTCCGCCGGGTGACGTGGACGATGATGATCCGCTCGTTGTTCATCCCCTCGAGCACCTCCGGCAGGTGCGTCACGTGGAGGTGACGCCCCGCCTTGGCGCGGGTGCGGTGCTCCTCGTCGAAGAAGGTGCACTCGATCAGCAGCGCTTTGGCGTCGCGGACGCAGGGGATGTCGGAGTAGTTGCTCGCGGCCGTGTCGCCGAGGTACGCCACGAGCGGCGCCTCCACGCGGCGGGCGATCTCCACGCCCTTGTTCTTGAGCTCGACGATCTCCGGGCCCGAGAGCCCGAGGTACTCCTCGCGGAGCTTCTGGCGGACGTCGAGCACGGAATAGCCCAGCGATCCGCGGATGTGACGGGTCTTGAAGGCCCGGACGAGCAGGTCGCGGCGAATGGAGCAGTCCTCGCCCGGGCGCATCCCGACGAACTCGAACGGCGGGACGTGCCCCTCGAGGCGACCCCAGGCCTTCATCAGGTCCTTCAGCGGCTCGACGAGGTTCGCCGGGACCAGCGCCTTGCCCCCGGCGATGCCCTGGAAGTCCCGCTGGGCGAAGTAGTAGCAGATGCCCGCCGCATGGTCGGCGTGTCCGTGGGTCAGCAGGACGTGGTTGGGCGTCAGCGCCTCGCGCGGGCATTTGCCGATGTCGAAGACGCAGTCCAGCTCGGGGACCACGATGACGGACTCCTCGCCCGCCACGCTGTACCCGGCCAGCGTGAAATCGGGCATCTGCACCTGCGAGAGGACGTAAGGACGAATCTTCATTGCGGCATCGTAGCCCGCGGCGCGGTGAGGGGTCAAATGCTGTCGGAAAGCCCCGCCCCGGCGACCTCAATCGCCCGCTCGGGAGCTTTGATCGTCGCGGGAACGGGACGACCGGCCCGCGAGCGGCGATGCCCTACCGGACCGGACGCATCCGGGGTTTGCCGGTCTTCGCCGGGCGCTGCTGCGCCTCGTCGTCGGCGAGCCCGGCGAGCTTAGCCCGCAGCAGCTTCAGCCCGCGGGGCGCCCGTCCGAGCCCCGCGCCGAGGCGGTCCACGATCTCCAACGCCTCCCGCGCCGAAAGCGGATCCGATCGCAGCGCCAGTGCCCTGGGTCCCGAAAGCCTCAACCCCCAGACGCCTTCGGGGTCCTCCGCCCGCTCGGGCTCGGCGCGGTCCGGGGCTCGGGGCTCCTCGGTCGGCGCCCGCGGCGCCTCCGCACCCGACGCTCGGGCCCGCCTCAACCGCCCGAAGAGGCCGAAGTAGCCTCGGTCGGCGAGGGCGTCGATCATCTCGCCGACCTGCTTCTTCGTCAGCGCGACGATCGCCGTACCGGGCCCGGGGGCGCCCATGGCGATCCCCGGCCCGTGCACCAGCACCGCCGGGCGCCCGGGCGGCTTGCCGCGCGGGGTCAGGGCGAGGTGGAACTGCCCGGCCGCCTCGCGGAACGCCGCGAGCCAGCCCGTCACGCGCCGCGGGTGAGGCAGGATGCTTCCGGAGGCGTCGTCGGCGGCGGGGAGCCACCCGGCCGAGCCGGTCTTGTGCTTCGGCGGCCCGAACCACCGCAGGGCGCCGAAGGGCGTCTGAAGCCGGTCGCCGGCGGCGGTTCCGGCGAGGTCCCGCTCGCCCCAGCGGAGATACCCCGCCCGTCCGATGACCGCCGGCCTCGCCTGTTGCGGGCGTTTCCCCTTCGTTCGGGGCTGCCTGCGGTAGACGCGGAGGACGTACTGCCACTCGCCGTCGGCGTACTTCTTCGTCCTGTCGCGGTTGACCCTCGCGGACGGCGCGGGCGCTTCGAGGGCGTTACCGACGCGTTTCGCGTGGGGCAGCCAGCCGCCGTCATCGGTGGGGCGCTTCGCCTCGCCGGTCCAGTAGAGCCGCCCCCACGGCGTGCGGTAGTAGTCGCCGGCGTTCGCCGGGGCGGGCAGCTCGCGCCCGCCGTAGAGCAACCGCCCGCGCTTCGCGAGCCCGCGCGTCCGGTCGCCGATGCGGCGCAGCTCGTAGGTCCAGTTGCCCGCGCGGTAGATGCCCGGCGAATCGGCGTCGATCCGCGGGCCCGCCCCCGCCGCCGCGGTCCCGAGCACTGCCGCCAGGAGGACGGACGCCGCTGCGCTACTTCCGGGGCGCGGAGTTCTCCAGGGACCGCGCGATCTTGAGCACGCGTTGCTGTGCATCGTGGTTTCCTTTCAGGGCCTTCGCGGCCGCGTGCATCCACATCCGGGAGAGCCCGCCGCCGCCCAGGCCCGCCAGGCGGGCCTCCCGTCCGTCGGCGTAGAGCACGGCATACCCGGCGTCGTCGCCCGGCGTGTACTTCGTCGGCGAGACGGGCTTGGCGAACAGGAGCACGCTGGAAGCCATCAGGTGATCGATCAGCGACTTCATCTGCTCGCGGGAGAGCGCCTCGGTGGGCTGATCGGTCTTCGGTTTCGCGGCGCCCTTGACGTAGAAGACCACGCCGGGGGCGTCGGCGTTTGCGGCGTTTGACGGCAGCAGGTGGACCTTCGTCCACATCGCGCGGCGGCGGAGGGCCTTGTAGTGCTTGACGACGGGGGCGGCGAGTTCGTCGTCCGGGCTCTCGCGCCACTTCGACCTGCGCAGGTCGGGGCAGGCGTCGTAGGTCCCGCGGTAGAGCCAGCCGCGGGCGTAGCCGCTCCCGTGGAATTGCATCAGCCCCCACGGCGTGAGGACGAGGTCGCCGGGCTTGGGCTCCTCGACCGGCGCCTCGCCGTCGTGGGTGAGCGTGCCGGCGCGCTTTTCGCTTCGCGTCCCGGCGTGTCGGATGGCGTACTCGTAGCGCCACTTGTCCCACGCGTAGCTGCCCGACCTGGCGGTGTCGATGCGTCCGGGCTCGGCGGGGGGGACCTCCAGTCCGGCGGCCTTGAACTTCGCCTTGCACGCGTCGAGGGCCTTGGTCGCCTCGGCCAACTCGCCCCGGGCCTTCTGAACGCTGGGGTGCGTGTCGCCGAAGCGCTTGGAGAAGGCCTCCAGCTTCGCCTGCGCCGCATCGCGACGGGCGCGCAGGTCGTTCAGTTCGCCCCGAAGCTTCGCGCCGGGGTCGGCGTTCGCCTCGCCCTCGGTCGGCTGTTGTGGGCCGCCGCCGAGCTTCTTGCGGCAGACCTCGCACTGCCCGAAGCCCTTCGAGCAGGCCGGGCAGAGCCGCTTCGACCCGCTGGACGTCCGAGCCCCGCACTCCTCGCACGTCCCGACGGACATGATGAACGTGCCGCCCTTGCACCCGTCGCACAGTTCGGCCCGCACAACCGCGGCGGGGAGCAACAGGCAGGTGATTGCCAGCAGTTTCCTCATCGTTCGTCCCTTCGTCTTCGTCCTTCGCGGTCGTGTACGCAGATGCGACCGGGGGCTCTGTTTATTCATCTCTCGCAGCCGCCGCGCCCGCGGCGAGCTGTGCGCCTGTGTGCGGCTGTTCGCCCCCAGTGAACCAGCCGGCCGGGCAACGAATCAACGGGCCTTCCGGTGGCATCGGTCTGTCTCCCGGCGCGGCTTCCGGCGGAGCCCTGCGGTCCTGCAGGAATAGACTTCCCTGGACCTCGGAAGTTTCCCCCATCCTGCCGGAATGGCGGTTCGGGGGGCGTTCGGTCGGGCGATTGGCAGGCATTCAAGCTTCAAGGGGCTGAAATCACAGGACTTACGGCGCGGCACGGGGCTTGCATAGTGTTTATCGGAGGTAATGCGCCATGGATTTGAACAAACTGACCGTCAAGGCACAGGAAGCTCTCCAGGCCGCCCAGCAGATTGCGACCGAGGCGGGGCACGCCACGATCGCCCCGCTGCACCTGCTCGATTCGTTGCTCAAGCAGGAAGGCGGGCTGACCGCTCCGCTGCTCGATCGCGTGGGCGTCCCGGTCGAGCGGGTCGCGAGCATCGTCGCCAGTGAGCTCGACCGCATGCCCAGCCAGTCGCAGCAGGCGGGGCTGAGCATGGACCCGGCGTTGAACAGCGTTCTCCTGGCCGCCCAACGCGAGGCGGAGGGACTCAAGGACGAGTACGTCAGCGTCGAGCACCTGTTGCTGGCGCTGGCGAGCGAGGCGTCGCGAGCGAAGGAAGTGCTCGGGACCCTCGGGGTCGAGCGGGACGCCCTGCTGGCGGCGATGAAGGGAATCCGCGGCGCCCAGCGCGTTACCGACCAGAGCCCGGAGGAGAAGTACCAGGCGCTGGAGCGGTACGCTCGCGACCTGTGCGAGATGGCCCGCGCCGGCAAGCTGGACCCGGTGATCGGGCGGGACGAGGAGATCCGCCGCTGCATGCAGGTGCTCAGCCGCCGGACGAAGAACAACCCGGTGCTCATCGGCTCGCCCGGGGTGG
>CAYTQL010000175.1:0-6592 GCA_964439555.1 uncultured Planctomycetaceae bacterium
GGAGCGGCGCGGTACCCCCATCGCCGGGCTGGTATACGCCCCGGAGCTGAATCGCATGTTCACCGCAGCCGACGGATCGGGAGCTTTCTGCAACGCCCAGCCGATCCGGTGCAGCGATGGTGTGGAACTGGCCGACGCATTTCTCTGCGCCGAGATCCCCCACGCCGAGTCCGACCCGGACCACCGCCGCTGGGCGATGGACACGCTGCAAACGCTCATGGAAGGCTGCCTGCGGGTTCGCATCATCGGGGCCGGCGCCTTGGGGCTGTGCTTCACCGCTGCCGGCGGGTTCGACGCGTATGCGAATCTCGGGTCGAGCTTCAAGAAGGTGGATTTCTCAGCCGGTCAGGCGATCCTCGCCGAAGCCGGTGGCGTCTTTGATCTGCGTGAGAACACGGTTCTCGCCGGTCCGCCGGGCCTGGTCGAGACGCTTCGCGACGTGTTGGCCGATTAGCCCCGCCTCAGCCGCTGCGTTCGCGGAACTCCGTGGGTGTGCAGCCGAACTCTCTGCCGAAGGCTCGCAGGAAACTTCGCACGTCGCCAAAGCCGCACCGTCGGCTCACTTCGCGCGTGGGCAGTCGGGTCTGGGCGAGCAGCTGCTTGGCCCGGGCGAACTGCACGCGTCGGATTTCCTGGTGGGGCGAGTGCCCCAGGTGCGAGCGCGTCTGGCGTTCGAGCGTGCGGCGGGGGATGCCGGTGATCTCCACCACGTCGCTGACGTCGATCGGGTCGCAGGCGTGTTCGCGGATGTGGCAAAGGGCCCGCTCCAGCAGGGGGTCTTTGACGGCGATGGTGGCTGTGGACTCCCGCGTGACCAGGCGCAGGGGCGGAACCAGGTTGGACTCCTCCGGCGGCGAGGCCCCCTCGATCATCGCGGTGAGCAGCTCGGCGGCCCGGTAGCCCACCTCCTCGCCGGCCGTGTCCACGCTGGAGAGCGGAACGTCGGCCAATTCGCAGACCAGCTCGGTGTTGTCCACGCCGATGACGGCGACGTCCTCGGGCACGCGCAGGGCGAGCGACCGGGCGGCGTGTACCACGCGAAGGGCTTCGAAGTCCGTGCCCGCCAGCACAGCCAGCGGCCGGGGTAGGCTCTCCAGCCATCGGGCGATCTCCTCGCCGCGGAGTTTTTCCGCACACACCGGGGTCAATCCGTCCGCCTGCAGCCTATCGACGAACCCCCCGCCGCGCTGCCGGCTGTACCACGTGGATACCCCGGTGTAGGCAAGGTGCTTAAAACCCAGGTGGATGAAGTGCTCTGCCGCCAACTGCCCGACGGCGTAGTTGTCGGGGATGACGCGGGGGATGGGTCGGCCCTGTTCCGGCAGGCGGGCTGAGACGTTCACCGCCGGCAGGTCTTGGTTCAGGACCAGCCGCTCGGACTTCTCGGTCGGCAGGAAGCCGATCACCCCGGCGAACGACCGGTCTCGGGCGCTGAGCACCTGATCGAGCCCGTCGGAATCCGCCCGCATCAGCAGCGAGTCGAACCGTCCTTGCTCCTGGAGAAGACGATGGGCGCCGCGAGCGGCCCGCATCGGGTGCTGGTGAGTGGTCCAGAGCATCAGCAGGATGGTCTTCCGCAGCGGGGGCGCCATCGGCAGGCCTTTCATTTTGGATCCGGACAGGATGAACAAAGCATACCGACGCGCGGCAAAATATGCCACACGAATCTGCGCAAAATGCCACTGGTCGCATTTGCAAAACGTGCTATGCTTTACCTCGTGGAGGAACAATCCGCCTCGCATTTCTACGGAAGACAGAAGAAAGGAGCAGAGCAATGGGTATAGCGAAGAAGAGGACGATGAGACTTTTGGTGGGCCTTACGGTGCTCGTCGCACTGGGGGTGGCCGCCCCGGCAGCTACGATTGACACGATCGACTGGGACTACGAGCAGGACAATACCTGGCCGATCGAGCCGGACGCCGAGGCCCACAATTTGAACCAGTCGGGCAACTACAAGGACGCAAAGGGAAACAGGAATCTCACGCAGACGTTCCAGTTGCCCGACAGCTACTACGACAGTGAGGGCGACGTCACCGCTTATGAGACGGGTGAAACGCTGAAGGTCGAGACCATCTACATCGCCCTGGACAATGGCGGCGGCGGTGTAAAGGATCACAATGGGTTCGACTTCAACCTCCAGTTGTTCGAAGTTGATGACGTGAACGCCAGCTCGCTGACCGAAGGCACGATGCTGTTTGATCTCGTTGTGTACGTGCCGGATGAGCCCACAGGCGAGCAGGTCGTGGTGATTGAACTCAATGACGGCCCGGTGCTGTCCCAGAGTTCCGGGACCGAAGGCTACGGTCTGCAGGTCCAGGACGGTGACAACTTCCTTTTCCAGTGGAAGTGGGGGGAGGGTCAGTATGACGACGGAACATCGTATGTCACTGGCAGCAGCCAGTCGCAGGACCTCGCGCTGGCCTTCACAGGTACGGTTGTTCCTGAGTCGGCGACGATGGGCCTGCTGGCGATCGGCGGGTTGGGCATGCTGCTCCGGCGCCGACGGTCCTGAGCGAATGAAGAGAAAACGCTGGGCGAATCGCCCAGCGAACAGACGTTCTAGAACGGGTCGACCTGCCAGGGTCGGCCCGTTTTCCATAGGCCGATGGTCTCAGGCGGAGGGGTGTCGGTCGGGGTGTAGGGCCCGCAACTTGTTGCGGGCTTGCCTGCCGGTAGGCAGGCGGAATGACTGCGCCCTATCACGTCCGTCAAGCCATCGCCACGCTGGCGGGGGCGTGAGGGGGCAGAAATTTGATTCGGCCTGTCCGACGGCGAGCACGTCACGGTTGCCCGGGCTCTCCGCGGGCGTCGCAGGTCGCCTGGAGGTCCTCGTCTGCCCCTCGCGCAGGGCCTGGGTGAGCCTGGCTTGCGTGCCCCGGATTCGCGCGGCGTTGACGCGGGTTTCGGTGGAGCAGGCGGCCTCGATGAGGGTTTCGGCGTTCACGCCCCTCGGGGTCACGCGCATCGCCAGCGCCCAGCGGACCTGCTTGATGTGCTTGGGCGAAAGCGCGATGTCCTCGACGCGGATGAAGAGGTCGCCAAGACGCTCCAGGACCATCCCGGCCGCATGATCGCCGCCGAGGTCCATGATGCGCTTGCGGAGCCGCTCGCCGGTAAGGGGTTGACCGTCCTTTCGGCGGATTTTCCGGACCGCCTCGCCGAGGATTCGCTCGATGGCGGAGTCGGCGCGGGCGTCGCCTCCTTCGTCGGAGGCGGGGGAGACGAACAGCGCCAGGTAACGTGCCGCGGCGAGGCGGGCGAGGGCCTGCCGACGCGTGGGATCGGCGGCGGCCTTTCCGGGCGCCTCGGCCGAGAGGTCGATGCCCATCTCTGCCAGCGCCGCCGCGAGGGCCTCTCCGGCGTCCCCTTCGTCGTCGGCGTCCTCCTTGTCGTCTTCGTCATCGGACTCGCCGCCATCGGAGCGGGGCAGCAGGGACGTCACGTCCGTCGCCGCGTCCGAGTGGGGGAGGGAGTCGGTCCCGTTTCCGGAGGCCCCGTCGTCTCCCGGCTCGGCGCCCGAATCCCCGCTGGCGGACTGGATGGACGCGAGGTCGTAGTAGACGCCGCCCGCGGCGATGTCCGCGGCAGTGAGCGACGGATAGCTCGCCGCCTCGAAGCCCGGGACGCTGGCCCCCCGCCCGGCGGCGAAACGCGGAGCGGGCTCCGTCCCGGTGGCGTAATCGACCGAGACCGGGGCGCGGAAGTCGATCCGGCCTCCGGCGACGAAGTCGAGCCCGGCGTCGAAGAGCTGACCGCCGCCCGCGGTCGCGACCACGCCGGGCTCGCGCGCCAGGAGCACCACGCGGCAGGACTCGCCCGCCGGCGGGCCGATCAGGATGTTCCCCGAAGCGCTGAGGTCGCCCAGCCGGACGACGCCGGAGGCCTGGATGCGGAGGTCCCCGCCGACGGCCAGCTTGTCGTTGCGATGCATCGTGAAGTTCAGGCAGTCGAGGATGATCAGGTCCCCGTCGGCCTTGCAGGCGGTGGCGTGCTCCGGCGGGGCGGAGCGGTTGGTGTTCAGCGTGAAGCTCCCGCCGTTGAGGAAGAAGGTGCTGAAGACGCTGACGTTGCCGC
The DNA here is from genome assembly GCA_964439555.1 of uncultured Planctomycetaceae bacterium. Classification (GTDB taxonomy): domain Bacteria; phylum Planctomycetota; class Phycisphaerae; order SM23-33; family SM23-33; genus CAYTQL01. The sequence continues at coordinate 4,075 of CAYTQL010000175.1, forward strand.
CGGGCCCGCATTCGAGAACCATGTCGCCGTGCGTGGTCACGCCGGAGATCTCGACCGACTGCCCCGAGACCCGCAGCCCGCCGTCCAGGACCGACCCGGGCGTTGGGGTGACGCCGGCGAGGCCGTGCGGAGCGACGATCTCCAGCGAGGTCCCCGCCCCTCCGCCGCCTAACGCCCCGGTGACCGACAGATCGCCGCCGAGGGATTCGATCCGCGCCCCGCCGGAACCGAGGGTTACATCGCCGAGGCGCAGGTCCCCTCGCCGGGCGAGCAGCGTGCCGGTGAACCCGTTGCCCGGTTCGCCGAGCAGAAGCGTCGCGCCGCCCACGTCGCCGAGGATCTCGGCCGTTCCGCCGCCAAGGAGGCGAAGCGTCGAGCCGGGCGCGACGCCGCGGATGGCGAACCTCTGGTCGGGGTCGAGCTCGATCCGGGCGTCGCCGCGGATGCGCGGAAAGGCGCCGCGCTGGGAGCCCGGCAGGACCAGCTTGCCGTTGATGATGACCTCGGAGCAGGCGGAGGGGTCGAGCCCTTGTTCGAAGGTAAAGACGCGACCCTCGATCCCGTCGGCGCCGAGCGTCAGCGCGCCCGTGTTGCCGAAGGTCAGGTGCTGTCCGGCGGTGAGGTCGCCGCGGAAAGTCACGTCGTAATCGCCCGGCCCGAAGAGGACCTCGCCATTGAAGCGGCTGGGCGTGTCGCCGACGCCGACGAGCACGTCGCCTCCGAACTGCACCGGGCCGGCATCGGCGTGTTGGACGATCCCGGAATGGGTGCGGACGGCGCCGCTGAAGACCGTCTCGCCGGGCGAGTCGATCGTGAAGGAAGCTCCCGGCGCCTCGCCCACGTCGACCGGTCCGGCGAACAGTGTCGTCCCGGCGACATCGAAAGCGAAGTGGGCTGGGCCGAACAGCGAACCGGCGAACGTCACATCCCCTTCGGCGCTGACCGAGGTGATCGGCCGGCCATAGGATCCGACTGCCATTCCGAACCGGATGTCCGCGTTCCGGCTGGTGTATGCGTTGCCGGTGAGGAAGACCTGAGGTGCGTCTTCCTGCGACACCAGCTCACCGTCGCCCACTGAAGCCTCGCCGCCTGGGCTGATGGTCTCGACGGTGATCGGTCCCTCGGCCGCGATACTCGCCAGACTGATGTGATTCGCCTCGATGGTGAGGGAGCCCACCCGGTTGGTCCCGGAGGGCAAGTAGGGCCCGATCCAGCACTGGTCCGGCGCCCTCAGAATGAGGTGAACGGCGCTGTCCGGATCGCTGAGTCCGTCCGAGAACTCCAGCGAGCCCGCAGCCTGGACGCTGAGGGTGCGGCTCGGCTCTGCGCCGCTGCTCGCGAGCCTCACCGGGCCCTGGAAACCGATCGAATCCCCACGGTAATCTGTGCCGGTCAGGGCAATCTCGTCGGCCGTCACCAGGATGTCGCCCGCGCAGTCAACGTCGGCGAGTTCGACGCGTTCCAACCTCCCATCGGCGCTGTCGCCGAGGGTGAGAGTGCTCGCCAGCGTCAGGGGCCCTCGGAAGGTGGCGTTGCCGGGGGACAGGTAGGCGCTGTAATGCAGGCTGTCCGCGATGAAGTGGTCCTCGGCGGTCAGGGCGGATGCGTCGGTGACGGTGATCGTCTCCAGCGGATATGCGGCGCCGACGGGTCCGGAGAACTGCACCGTTCCGCCTTGGGGGTTCAGCTCCAGATCCGCGGCGACTGGAGCCATCGGGTCGCGACCGATCGGGCCGAAATGGATGTCCCCGCCATTGGTCCGGATGCTGATCGGGGTGCTGCCGTAGGCCACGTACGTCGGCGCGTCTGTGTCGAAATAGACGCTTCCGCCGCCGGTGGTGATGTCCGCGCCGAGCGAGATCGCTCCGCCGCCCGGTTCGGAGGCGTTGTCCACGTCGAGCGTAATGTCGCCCGTGCTGGACCCTCCGAGCTCGCCGTGGATGACGATGTTGCCGTCCAACGCGCCGGCGCCGGAGACGCCGTCCAGGTCCGAGCGGAGCACGAGGTTTCCGCCGTTGGTGGAGACGGCGCCGTTCACTGTCACATGGCGACCGGCCTCGAATCTGGCGACGCTGCCCTCGGCGGTCTCCAGATCCAGCACGCCGTCGACCGTCAGGTCCCGTGCGGCTTGGACCGTGATGCTGCCGGTTCCCGCGGCCGCCTTGACCTGCCCGGTGGAAAGCACCCAATCGGTGGTCCCATCCGGGGAGTCGTAGTTCAGGCTGGGGTACTCATCGAGCTCGCCGTGGGTCCCGTCATTGTTGCCCATGCCGGGCTCGCCTTCGATGATCCACACGTCACGCGGGTCGAGAAGCAGCGCGCCGCCCGTCCCCTGCGGAGCGGCCGTGGTGACCGAGCCGCGGTAGAGCAGGCGGTTCTTTCCGGAGACTTCCACGAACCCGCCGTCGCCGCCGGAGGCCCCGCCGCGGGCGCTGATCTGCCCGTGGAAACGGGTGACGTCGTATAGAGTAGAAGCTGAGCGCGTAGCCTGTTCACGATGAACAGGTACGTTTCTCAA
>CAYTQL010000176.1:0-6565 GCA_964439555.1 uncultured Planctomycetaceae bacterium
GAGCGGGCCCGGTTCGCGATGCAGGAACGACTGAGCGCCTACGCCCAGGAGGTGCTCACGGCGTTGGGGGAGGTCGAGGACGCCCTGGTCCGCGAAGCCCGCCAGGCGGAGTTGCTCGCCAGCCTGGGGCGGCAGTTGAAGCTCTCCGACCAGGCCCGCGCCCAGACGCTGAACAACTACACGAAGGGCGCCGCGGACTTCACGCGGTACCTCAACACGGTGCTGAGTCACCAGCAGCTCCAGCGGCGGCGGCTGACCGCCCGGCGGGACCTGCTTCTGCTCCGCGTGGACCTCTATCGCGCCTTGGCGGGCGGATGGGACCTGCCCCGCCCCGCGCCGACGAAGCCCGACCCCCGCCGGTCAGGAGACGTCAACGATGACTGACGAACCGAAAAAATCGCAGGCGTCCGCGACGGAAGACGGCGGGCGGCAATCGCAGTCGCCGCCGCGTCGCAGCGCCCTGCGTCGTTGGGGCGGACGCTTCGTGCGCCTGGTGATCATCCTGGCGGTGCTCGCGGGGGCGGGGGCGGTGTCGATCTACTGGATGCGCAACAGGCCGAAGCCCGACCGCCGACGCCCCGCACGCCAGGCGGTGCTGGTGGAGGTGTCCCCGGTCCACGTGGCGACGCGCACGTTGACCGTCGAGGCGATGGGCACGGTCGTTCCCGCACGCGAGCTGGCGCTCGCACCGCGCGTGGGCGGGCGGATCGTGGACCTTGCCGATGACTTCCTCCCCGGCGGGCGGTTCGCCGAAGGGCAGGTCGTCGCCCGACTGGACCCGAACGACTACGTGCTCGAGGTGCGGCGCAGCAAGGCGGAGCTGGAGCGCCGGCGGGCCGAGGTCGCCCGCCTTGACGCCCGGATCACCCAAGCCGGTGCGGAGATCGACCGGGCCGAGGCGAACGTGGCGCTGGAGAAGGGGCAGCAGGCCGTCGCCCGAAGGGAATACGAACTGTTCGGGGAGGAGACCGCGCCGGAAGACGCGGCGTTGATGCTCCGCAAACCGCAACTGAAGATCGCCCGGGCGGCGCTGACGGCCTCTGAAGCGTCCAAGGCGGCCGCCGAGCAGGCCAAGGTCGCGGCCGAGTCCGCCCGGGACGACGCCGAGGTCGCCCTCGAAGCGGCGAAACTGCGCCTCGAGCGAACCGAGGTCGCCGCGCCGTTCAATGCGCTGGTCCGCAGCCGCAACGCCCAGGTGGGCGCCCAGGTCTCCACGGGGCGGACGCTGGCGTCGCTGGTGGGCACGGATGAGTACTGGGTGCGGGTGCTGGTCCCCGTCGACCGGCTCCGCCGCATCGACGTGCCGGGCTACAACAGCCGGCAGGCCTCCGAGGCCCGCGTCTACGCGACCGGCGCCTGGGGTCCGGATGTGCACCGCGCCGCGCGCGTCAAGCGCCTGATGGGCGACATCGAGCCGCAAGGTCGCATGGCGATGCTCCTGGTCGCCGTGGACGATCCGCTCGGGCTCGATCGGCCGCCCGACCGCCGCCATCCGCTGCTGCTCGGGGTGTACGTGCGCGTGGAGATCGTCGGCCGATTGCTTGAAGACGCCGCCCGCGTTCCTCGGACCGCGCTGCGCGAGGGCAACACCGTCTGGGTCCTCACGCCGGACGGCGCCCTGGATATCCGCAAGGTCGCCGTCGCCTGGAGCGACGCCGACGCCGTCTACGTCACCGACGGGCTCGCCGACGGCGAGAAGCTCATCACCTCCGACCTCGCCGCCCCGGTCGAGGGGATGGCGCTGCGCGTGGAACCGCCCCGTCCCGCGACCACGAAACCCGCCGGGGGCGGAGGGGCGTCATGAACGCCCCCCACCCCGATTCCGAGCCCCGCCGCGGACCCATCGCCTGGATGGCCGGGCACTCGGTGGCCGCGAACCTGGTGATGCTCATCTGCCTCATCGGCGGATACATGGCGTTGCGGAACGTCAAGCAGGAGGTCTTCCCGGAGATCGAGACCGACATGGTCACCGTGCAGGTGGCCTATCCCGGCGCGAGTCCGGAGGAGATCGAAAGCGGCGTGGTGCTCGTCGTGGAGGAAGCCATCCGCGGGCTCGAGGGCATCGACGAGGTCACCTCCGTGGCCGCGGAGGGCTCGGCCACGATCACGGCCGAACTGCTGCTGGGCGAAGACCCGCAGGTGGTCGCCCAGGACATCCAGAGCGAGGTGGACCGGATCCGCACCTTCCCGGAGGAGGCGGAGGAGCCGGAGGTTTCCGTCGTCGCACGCAAGCGCGAGGTGATCGACCTGGCGCTGTACGGGAGCGTCTCGGACCGGGTGCTCCACCAGCTTGGCGAGCGGGTGCGGGACCTCCTGCTCCAGAAGCCGCAGATTACGCAGGTGGAGCTGGAGGGGCTGCCCAACGTGGAGATCGCGGTGGAGATTCCCCAGGAGAACCTGCGCCGCTACGGGCTGACGCTGGGCGAGGTCGCCCGGCGCCTGCGCGACGCCTCGGTGGACCTGCCCGGCGGGGGCGTCAAGACCGACGCCGGCGAGGTGCTTCTGCGCGTCAAGGAGCGGCGCGATTACGGGTGGCAGTTCGCCCGCTTGCCGATCGTCACCACGGCCGACGGGACCGAGGTGCGCCTCGAGGACATCGCCGTCGTCGAGGACGCTTTCGCCGACACCGACCGCGCCGCGAGGTATAACGGGAAGCCCGCCCTGGTGCTGGAAATCTTCCGCGTCGGTGAGCAGACCCCGCTGGACGTGGCCGGGGCGGTCCATGCCGCGATGGGCGAGATCGACGCCGCGCTCCCGGCCGGGGTGGGCGCGGCGATTCTGCGAGACCGCTCGGAGATCTACGCCCAGCGCGTGGAACTGCTGCTGCGGAACGGGGGGATCGGGCTGGGACTGGTGCTGATCGTGCTGGGGCTGTTCCTGGAGGCCCGCCTGGCGTTCTGGGTGATGATGGGCATTCCCATCTCCTTCCTGGCGTCGTTCCTGGTGCTCCCTGCGACGGGGGTGACGATCAACATGATGTCCCTGTTCGCCTACATCATCGCCCTGGGGATCGTCGTCGACGACGCCATCGTCGTCGGGGAGAACATCTACCATTACCACCAGGAGGGGCTCCCCCTCCCGGCCGCGGCGGTGCGGGGCGCGCGCGAGGTCGCCATGCCGGTGACCTTCAGCATTCTCACGAACGTGGTCGCCTTCCTCCCGATCGCCCTGGTCCCGGGCTTCACCGGCAAGATCTTCCGGATGATCCCGGTGGTCGTCTGCACGGTGTTCATCATTTCGCTGTTCGAGAGTCTCTTCATTCTCCCGGCCCATCTGGGGCGTCACGGACGCCGCAGCGCGCCTCGCGGGGTGCGCGGCTGGCTCCACGCCCGTCAGCAGGGCTTTTCCCGGGCCTTCCGTGGTTGGGTCGAGCGACGCTACGGGCCATTGCTGGAGGGGGCGATCCGCTTCCGCTACGTCACGGTCGCGATCGCGGCGGCGGTGTTGATGCTCTCGGTCGCCTACGCCGCGAGCGGGCGGATGGGCTTCCAGCTCTTCCCGGTGGTCGAGTCCGACCGGTCCGAGGCGAGCGTGGTGATGCCCTACGGTACTCCGGTGGAGAAGACCGAGGCGGTCATGGAGCGTCTGCTCCGCGGCGCGCGGGCGGTGCAGAAGCAGAGCGGATCGGAGGAGCTGGTCACGTCGATCACCGCCGACATCGGACGCCGCGGGGGGCATACCGGCACGCTCCGGGTGGAGCTGGCGGAGGCGGAGGTCCGCGAGACGATCATGTCCACCGCCGAGTTCACCCGCCGCTGGCGCGAGCAGGTGGGCCCGATCGCGGGCGTCGAGTCGCTGCGGTTCGCCGCCGACGCCGGCGGACCGGGCTCGCGAGGGCAGCCCGTGACGGTGGAGCTGTCCCACCGCAGCGTGGAGGTGCTCGAGCAGGCCAGCAAGACCCTCGCCGCGACCCTCGCCACTTACCCGCGCACGCGGGACGTGGACGACGGCTTTCAACCGGGCAAGCCGCAGTTCGATTTCACCCTCACCCCGGAGGGCAAGAGCCTCGGGCTCACCGCCCGCTCCGTCGCCCGACAGGTCCGTGACGCCTTCTACGGCGCCGAGGCGCTCCGCCAGCAGCGCGGGCGCGACGAGGTCCGCCTGATGGTCCGCCTGCCCGAGCGCCAGCGGTCCACCGAGCAGACGCTCGAGGACCTGATGGTCCGCACCCCGGCCGGGACGTTCGTCCCGCTGCGCGAGGCGGCGGTCCGCGAGCAGGGGCGGGCCTATACCACCATCGACCGCCGGAAGGGGCGGCGCGTGGTGCAGGTCGCCGCCGACGTGGTCCCGCGGTCCAAGGCGGGGGAGGTCCTCGCCGACCTCCGCGAGAACGTGATGCCGGGGCTGCTCCGCCGCTACCCCGGGCTCACCTACAGCTTCGAGGGGCACCAGGCCAGCATCACCGAGAGCCTCGACAGCCTCAAGGTGACCTTTCCCATCGCGCTGCTGGTGATCTTCGCGCTGCTGGCGATCCCGTTCCGCAGCTACGTCCAACCGCTGATCGTGATGCTGGCGATTCCCTTCGGGATCGTCGGGGCGGTGCTCGGGCACCTGATCATGGGCTATGGGCTGTGCATCCCCAGCATGTTCGGGATCGTGGCGCTGGCGGGCGTGGTGGTCAACGACTCGCTGGTGCTCGTGGACTTCGCCAACCGCCGCCGGCGGGAGGGGCTCAGCTATCACGAGGCGATCCACGCGGCCGGGATTCAACGCTTCCGCCCGGTGGTGCTTACGACGCTGACGACCTTCGGCGGGCTGGCGCCGATGATCTTCGAGACCTCCCGCCAGGCGCGGTTCATGATTCCCATGGCCCTGTCGCTGGGCTTCGGCATCCTCTTCGCCACGGGGATTACGCTGCTGCTGGTCCCGGCGCTGTATTGCGTGATCGAGGACGCGGCGCGGATTTCCGCCGGCGCGAAGCGCATCGCCGAAGTCTCCTCCCCGTGAGCGGCGAGCCGGTCCGCCCCGTGGCGCCGGGTCCGGCTCCGCGCGTGCGACAAGCGGCTGTCCCCGCGGGCGGCTCGCCGATAGAATGAATTCCGTTGCTTCGGGCGCCCGGCAGTGTTCGGTTCCCGGAGCCCGGGTGCTCCCGGCGTGCTGTCGGGCAGGCATCCCCGACTTACGGAACCGTCGCCACACATCAAAAGGGACCGGACCATGAATCGAACGCTCACCGCTGCGGTGCTGCTGGCGCTTTCGACGCTCGCGACCGCCTCCAATGCTGATGCGCAGGACGGGCTGGAAACGCCCCAGGCCTCCGAGGCCGCCGTCCGCAAGGCCAGCGGCTTCTCCGTGGACCGCCCGGCCGAGGCGCCCGAGGGGACGCCCGCGCTCGCCGTGGTGCTCGCCTCGTCGAAGATCCGCGCCGAGCTGAGCGACACGCTCGGCGATTTCCTCAACGCCCGCGGCTACATCGTGCTCTGGGAGAGCAACAAGGACGCCGACGTGAAGGGGCGCATCGACCCCGAACTGCGGGCGAAGGTTCAGGCGGAGTACATCCGGGACGCGGTCAAGAAGCTCGAGACCGACGCAGACAGGACGCTGCTGGTCGTCGGGCCCACGCGCCCGCTCCAGGCGACCTACCTGCTGGAGACCCACGCGAAGGACTTCGCCGGGGTGGTGTGGCTCTCGTCGCCGCCGATGACCGTGGGCGAGGACGACAAGGCCGCCGTCTGGGAGCCGGACAAGGCCGTCTGGAACACCCCCATGTGGGTCGTTGCGGGCACCAAGCCGCCGGCGCCGCAATTGCTGCTCTGGCGGCGGGTCCTGGCCGGGGCGCCGAAGGGGCACGAGGTCTCGCTCGACCTCCAGATGGGCCGGGCCCTCGACGTGTTGCCGTCGCAGAAGTCCTTCACCGTCTGGATCAAGAGCCTCCGCGAGGGCAAGACGCCCCGACGCGCGGAGGACGCCCAGGTGCAGCTCGAACGCCGCGTCTACAAGGGCGCCGCCAAGAGCCTCCGCTCGGCGCTGGAGAAGTGGCCGGAGGCGCCCGGCGGGGAGGGCTATTCCAACGCCGACGGCGGGATGCAGATTTCCGTCACCGCCCCGCAGGGCTGGAAGCGGCTGGAGAAGCTCGAGGGCGAGTTCGCCGAGGACAACCCCTTCGTGCAGCTTTACGTCACGGGCGGCTCGCTGTACGCCCGGCTGCTGGCGGGCAAAGACGCCGACGGCCCGGCCGCGGCGGCCGATGCGTTCATCCGTCGCATGCAGAAGCGCGGTTCGCTCGTCCAGCAACTCGACGCGTGGAAGGAGGGGAAGGTCGCCTACCGGACGGTTTCCACGCTGTGGCCGACGCGGCAGAACTGGCGACGGGCGCTGATGCTCATCGCCGCCCGCCCGGCCGACGACGACTTCGTCTCGATCGTCGTGCTCGTCGACGCGTCGCGCAGCCCCGGCGAGGACCTCATGGCCACGGCGATGAAGCAACTGGTCTCCAGCGTCAAGGCCGGCAAGGCCACGCGCGAAACGACCGGGCAATAGGTTTCAGGGCGAGCGGGCGCTGCTTCCGGGACGCTGCCGGAGGAACCCACCCGCCGGCACGGGAGCCCGCCGCGTGCAGGACCGC
>CAYTQL010000177.1:0-6555 GCA_964439555.1 uncultured Planctomycetaceae bacterium
CGACCAGCGGGTTCTCCGTCACGTGCCGCTGCGGAAAGGACCAGCCCAGGAAGCGGACAGACGTTCCCTCAGGGGAGCTTGCAACAAAGGACTCCCACGCCCCGCCTTGGCCGAGGAGGTGGAACCCCTCGATCTGCTCGGCCAGCCGGGGGAGGACATCGAAATCGTGGTTACCAGCCACCGCGACCACCGGAATGCCCTCATCGACCAACCGCTGTACTCCGCTCTGGAGGGCCGAATAAGCCTCGTAGAAGCGGTTCTCCTGATCGACGACGTCGCCGGTCAGCGCGACGGCGTCGACCCGTTGCGCGACGGCCGCGGCTACCAGGGCCTCCCACGCTCGCTGCGGCGCGAAGTCCCGAGCATCCAGATCCGCCGGCACGCGGGCGGGCCGCCGGCCCAAGTGGATGTCCCCTGTTGTCAGGAAGCGGAATGCCATTCCCCATCCCCCGAGCAGGATGCCGAATCACCTTCGATCATGGCAGGAATCTAACCGAAACTGCAGCTGGGATCAAGCTTTGGCTCGACTACCTTCGGTGGGGCACGCGGAGGTCGCGGAAGCTCGTCGGGCTGTGTACCCGGAGGTGATTTCCGCACGGACACATCTCCTCCCGAAGTACTCAGATCGGCTGTTCGCAGCCCTCGCAAGGCAGTTGTTGGCATCGCTCCAGGAACGACTGTATGGAACGGATAGTGCGTGGATGCGGAGTCCGGCCCCGAGAGGCTTCGACGTGATCAAGTAACCAGATGTAGTCGCGCTTGCGAGTGGGATCCCAGCCCTTTGTGACGGTGAATGTAACCCTTTCGAGGCCCCAGCGGCCCGTGGTCTTGTAGCAGTAGATCTCACCCTCCGCGATGCGCCGGGCAAACTCGACAGAGCCGACGCAGTTCTGCTGGCAGATGCTCTCCGACACGAGGGCCTCTGGACCAGTGATGGGCTCGAACAGGTCCGGGTCGTCCACTCGGACCGGCGGCGCAGGGAATCGAAACCGCAGGATGTCCCCGAGCTCGCCCTTCGCGAACGACCCGCAGTAGCGGCTGTGCTCCGTAAGAAGGTGCGCCATGGAGCGGAAACGATCCGGCACGGCTCGTGGCGCAAACTGATCCATCATCGAAAGCGTTTCTGCCATTCGGCTCGCCAGATTCGGAACGTCCCCGGGCGTGGGTTGCTCTGCGGCATCAAGCAGTAGCCTTGCCGAAGCATGCTCAAACAACCGTGGCGTGCCCACGATTCTGACAATAGCCTCGGTAATCCGGGGCAAATGGCGGACCACTCTGACGACTTCGGGACGGGCGAGACCGGCCCGGAGCCTGTCAATGTTTGTCGTCGTCAAAGCGGAGGGAACAACGCGGCTCAGGATTCTGACAGTGCTTTCCGGGAACCCAACCTGCACGGCGAGCTGCCGGCGCCTTCTCGTCGCGGATATGGCAACAGCTTGAAGGACCCCCTCCGGCTCGCGATTGCATCGAAGCGCAGAATTTACCAACGCGTAGGCCAGCCCCGGACATTGGGTGAGCTCTCGGAACGCCCTCAATCGTTGAATTCCGCAGAGCAAAGGGAAATGCAGGTCTCCGAACGCTCCTGCCAGAACACAGTAACGGGGTCCCACGAGTTCAAGGAAGGTCCGCAGATCCGATGCGGACCGCGGAGAACAGCCGTCCACCGCTCCAACTTGCGGCCTATTGCCATGCCAGCGCCAGCACTGGTGCGCATCGCACCGGGCGTCCCGGCGTGGGATCTTGTGAATCGCCTCCAAGATGACCCGAAAGTCAACTCCAAGAAAGACCTCCTCCCAGCCGGTCGAGGGTCGCAGCACATTCAGCGCACGGGCGCGGATCGGATGTGGCTCAACGAGTGCCATGCCGCAGTGATTGGCGACCCACAGCCCATCTGAATCCAAGGACGTGCTGAATGGCATTTTCAAATCGAACATCGTGAAGGCTTCTGCCGATCGCTTGATCTCGTTGCCATCGATGATTGCGGGAGTTCCGAGCCCTCCTCCCGAAAGGCCGCCAAGAGAAGACATTCGGCCGACAGTGGGCCCTTCTCACTCAGAACCTCCGCGATGCGACTTGCTGCCACGCGTTGCGGCATTCCGAGCTTGACCAGCGCAGCTACAGCTACGTTCGGCTCCAGATCGTGCCCGAACGGGTGGCCGCCGCGCCTGCAGTCTTGCCACGCATTGCTGCGGCGTCGGGGTCGCCGGGGGGACCATGAGCGTGGCAACCGGGCAGCAGGCCCAGAAAGCAAGTTGAGCAACCCAGCTACGGCCAGGAGTGCATGCGCAATGGCCGTCAACAGGAGTGACAGTGCCCATGCAAAACACACGAGGCCCCTGCATGCGAAAGCTCCAGGATTGCACGGAGTGCGCCTCATCACGCCCTTGCCTCCATCATCACCTATCATTCGCGTCTCCGGATGTTGTCCCGGCAGCTTCGTCGTGCGTGCTAGGCCAGAGGGTCAGTGACCATAGACCGTCGAGCTGTCGGTACCGGCCGGGGCGCAGCGTCGCGACCATGTATACCAAGGCGCCGTGCCCCGGCATGTCGTCTGGCGATCGCCACCCCAAGGGGATGGTGGCGGTACCATCGTCGAAGACGCAGTAGCCACCGGTTTCCCGGACGCGTCCCAGCATGCGGACCTCCTGCCCGGACTCCCCCGGCGCTAGACGGCACCCGTGGTCGAGGGCGAAAACGTACGCCGAAAGGGAGATGGCCACGACGACCGCGGCCGCCGTCGCGAGACCCCTTCGCATGGGCAGGAGCCCATGCCACCGTCGCGATGCCGGAGCGGTTTCTGGGCGTCGGCCGGCGGCCATCCGGCAGGCGTCAGCTATGTTTAGGAGGCCGGCCCCAGCGTCGTTGGCGGATCGGCTCCCCCGCGCGAGCCGATTCGGGTTGGCGGTTCGCCGCAGGATCCGTTTGACGGCGTCGCGGCTGTAGTCCTTCCCGCACGCCTTCGCGACACCCAGAATGCACGCCGCGGCCGCCGAGGTCTGCGGCGCTGAGAAGCTCGTCCCGTTCATTGGCACGTCGTTCTTGCCGCGGGTAGCTGTTCGGAGCATCACTCCTTCGCCGTAGGCGGTCAGATCGGGCTTGGGGTTTGCGGGATCGACCGACGGACCCCGAGACGAGAAGGCTGAAATCACCCCCTGCCGATCACACGACGCTGTAGCGATAGCCGCCCGGGCAGCCCCCGGGCAGGAGAGCCCTTCCCTTCCCCCGTTCCCGGCGCTGGCGCTGAAAACCGTCTTGATGCTGTTCGCGGAGCGACAGAGGAGGCACGTGTTGGCGCCCTGGCAGGCGCACCCTCCCCAACTCGCGCTGATTACGCCGACGCTGGTACGTTGGGCCGCCCGGGACAGCGCCTCGATGATCCAGACGAGCTGCGCGCGGCCCTCCGCCGAGAACGCCTTGATGGAGACCAGGCGGGCCCGGCTCGCGAGCGCGCTGATGATCATCATGCAGTTGCTGCCGTGTCGGCATTCGGAGAGATCCTCCGGGCCCTCGTGGGGTACGCAGCTTTCCCGATGCACGAGCTGCGAGGAGTACTCGGGCCGGCTGTCGTCGCCCGTATCAATCACCACGACCTCGATTCCGGCGCCTTGGCCGCCCTTGCCGTGGAAGCGACTACCGTCTCGCCCAGTGCATAGCCACTGCTGGATCTCCTCGAGCGAGATCGTCTCGACGGCGTTCTTGCCATGCTTGGTGGGCATGTCGATCCGGACGATGCTCTTGGACTCCGCGACGACCGTGGGGGCTGCCGAAAAGAGCCCGACGAGGCTCGGCACTCTCTGGAGGGCCAGGGCGCGCAACCGCGAGATCTCCACCTCCAGGATTCTTCGATCGAGGCCCTTGAAGGAGCGGACGGGCGTCTTGCTCTTTGCACAGCGGCTCCTGAAGCTCTCCGCCTCTGCCTCACGGTCGAAGCCAAGGACCACCTTGATGCGGTCCTCAACCGCGGCCGCGAGGAGTCCGAAGCCTCCACGGCCGCCCTCGCGACGCAGACGGACAGCAGGAGCGGCCGGGCGGCCGAACCTCATCCACGCCGCTAGGAAGCAGACCCCGGCGAGGCCCCCGAAAAGCGCGATGGAATCGATTTCTAGGCCCAGCCCCAGCGCGATGGACGCGATCAGGCCTATACCCGTGCTACGCGCGGCCACCGCAGCGAGGACGCCGACGAAGAGGATGACGGGTATCGCGTTGCCTGCCGTGGCGGCCAGGTTTGGCAGCGCAACGAGCGCGGCGGCCGCCACGGCGAGCACCTCGCCCCACCTGCAAAGCGTCGGCAGGCGACCCGGCAAGGCCCATCCGAGGACAGCCGCGGGTAACGCGATCGCCACATAGGAAACAGCCTGGTCGGGCAACCATCCGAGGTCGACGCCCAGACCAACGAGGAACGCACCGCCGACCGCGGCTGCACCAGCGAAGATCAGCCGGGCGGCCAATCGCAGCAGTCCGCGGCCCCATAGGAGGGCAGCGACGCCGAGGGCCACCAGGGCGATCTGCCTCAGCAGCCCGATGTCGGGACCCGCGAACCAGTTCATGAGGCGGACGAAGGGGACCATGTCGACCTTACCTCCTTTCCTCAGCTTCGTCATCAGGGCCGTGATGAAGACCGACCTCGGAGTCCCCCCGCCACACCTCGTAGCCAGCCTCGACAAGGGCCTCGTGGATTGCCCTGATCCGCGCTTCATCGCCCTCGGCCGTTACAACGACGACATCGCCGCCGGGGAAGAGGTCGGGGAGCTCGTCGACGTGGACGACCGGGCGCTTCCCCTCTGTTGTCGGTAGGGATCTGGTTGACGCATCGTCTGCGTCGACGACAGCAGCGACGCGCTGTCGCAGGTCTGGTTCGCCCGGCGGGCCCGCCACGTAGAAGCGGTGGGTTTTAGGTTGATCCGGATTCGGGTTGGTCATGTCCGTTGTTCTCCTCGTAGTCAGCGGGTCAGGGAGTTGACAGCCTCCAGGATGCCTCAATGAACGTCTTGCCGGTCCATGAGCCCTTGCGGCCGTGGACGACGACGTAGGCGGACGGGGCAGGAGGCCCATCGGGCGACACGACCATCGCTCGGCCAGACGGGTCGATGACCTCAAACGCCGCGCGGCCATCCGGGGCGGCCCGGACGTTGGCCGTTCGCCCTAAGAGGGTGACGCTCGTTCCATCCGCCAGGTCCTGAACGTCCGCACAGTCGTCGACCAGCAAGACGTAGCCCGCCAGTCCGACCCCCAGCAACAGCCCGGCGACGGCCAGGATCGGGAAGATCGCCCGAAGGGCCCCGAAGACGAACCGCCGACGCAACAGAGCGACGCCGACCGCGATAAGTGCGAAGAGCACGAGCAGGCGCGCGCCCTGCCCGTCCAGGAGCCAGGAAGGAAGCTGGAGAGTCATCGTACACCTCCTCCTCGGCCTGGTGACGCCGCGCTCGCGTAGTTGGCGGGCACGGCGGCCATTCCGGCGGCTTCGCGGGTCGGCGAGGCAAGGGAAAGACTTTGGACGCGACCGTCTGTGGTCGTCAACGCTCGAATCTCGTACCGGAAGGGAACGCCCTGGGCGACGCGGAAACTTCCGTCCGTCCTGACCACATGTTCGAGGGGAAGTTTCAGGCGTTCAGCTGCTCGTGCCTGCGCTGCGAGAACCATCTCGTCGAGAGGGATCTGAACGAGCACTGCGGGGGTCAGGTGCGCACGCGGCACGCCGAACTGACGGGAGACCTCAGCGGCCAGCGCCTCCTGGGTGGGATCGTCGAGCAGCATGACCCGGTCGGCGAACCCCGCGATGTCTGACCTGACCCCAACCCGGAGAGTCCTACGACGGTTGACGACGACGTAGATGCGTTGCGGCTGGTCCTGGACGACTACCCGGCGGAACACACCCTCTCGCACGAGGGTCTCCGTGAGTTGCGGTGGGATGATCGCCCGGTATCCGGGAAGGGTTTCCCTGTCCCGGAGCAGCTCCCGACCCTCCTCGACCATCACGAGGAAGTCAGCACGCTCAACCTCGGGGAGTCTCTCCGCGAATTGAGCAGCCGAGCTCGGAGGGGGAGCTGGAATCTGCGGGAGTGATACCGCGGGGTCCGGTGGCTCAGCGGTGGGCGGTGGCGATTCGAAGACCTCCGCTTGCGCCGCGACCGCCACTTTCGGCTCAGGGTCAGGCTCGGGTTCAGCTTCCGGTTCCGGCTCGGGCTGCTCGGGCTGTTCATCGGGGAGCATCTCGGGAACAGCGGCGAGGTCCTCGACCTGCTCGCCCGGCCCCCGAAGGGCCTTGTGGAGCTTGGGCATTGCCACCAGCGTCCCGAGTAGGATCGCGGAAACGATGTACGTCAGAATGCCTGGGAATCGCATGGGTTTAGTCCTTCCGTTCTTGCGTTTCGTCGAGCGTTAGTGGGGAACGTTCCGTATGCTCCACCCCAGCAGCCCGCAGTCTGTAGCGGACGCTGAAGAAGAAGGCCGCATCGACGCCGCGTCGCGACCGTAGCGAGATCGCGCCCGCGGGGGCCCTAATATGGCAGCGCTACGTTGAGTCGAGGCTGGCGTTGGCGGTCTTGATGCGGC
>CAYTQL010000178.1:0-6548 GCA_964439555.1 uncultured Planctomycetaceae bacterium
GGCGGGGTAATCGCGACGGTGCACTTCAGCGGCAAGGGGGAAATCGACGGCGTCGTCCAGGACGTCCGCGACCGGCACATCGAGGAGTTCAGCGCCTCGATCTTGGTCTACCGGGCGACGGAGATCGCCCCCGGCCAGACCGCCACGGTCAAGGGCAGCCAGTACACCGCCCCCCGCAACGTCCCGCTCCAGATCGTCACCCGCTGGGGCATCCGCGAAGTGAGCCTCTGCGCGACCGGGCGGGACCCGGACGCGATCGCACGAACCGACAGCCAAGGAGACACGACCATGACGTTCGAGGAATTCTGCCGGGCCCGGGGCCTGGACCCCGAGCAGCTCAGCGACGAGCAGACCGAACTGCTGCGGGCCGACTACCAGCGCTCGCAGACGCCGGACGCCGGCGGCGAGACCGGCGGGGCGACCGGCGGCGAGGCCGCCGGCGAGGGCGGCGGGACGGTGAACCGCTCCGGCGGCGGCGATGTGCCCGTCCGCGACGGGGTGATCCGCTACGACGAGATCCAGCGGGCGGTCGCCGAGGCGGTCCGCCCGGCGGTCCGCGACGCGGTGGACGGCACGATGAGCGAGCTGCAGCGGGCCCGCGCCGAACGGGACCGGCAGATCCGCGAGCTGGCCGGCGAGGACGTGCCCGCCGAGGTGCTCAACCGCGCGCTGGCCGACCCGGCGATGACCGTCGAGCGGGCGGCCGGGGAGTTCCTCCGGCACCTCCGCGAGCACCGCCCGCAGCTCAGCGGGCCGGCGATCCACCGCGGGGGCTTCGAGCTCAACCGCGGCATCCTGGAGGCGGCCCTGGCCCTCCGCGAGGGCGGTCTGGCCGACGCGACGCTCGAGCGTGCCTACGCCGAGGAGACCCTCGACCGCGGCGACGACGTCCGACGGCGCATGACGCTGATGGACCTCTGCGAGCACGCCCTGGTCCTCGAGCGGCGGGAGGTCCCCCGCGACGAGGAGGAACTGCTCCGCGCGGCCTTCAGCACCCACAGCCTCTCGCTGGTCTTCTCGAACACCGCCCACCTGTTCGTCATGCAGGGCTGGGAGGGCGGCTCGCAGACCTGGCGCGAGTGGTGCGGCGTCGCCTCGGCCTCCGATTTCAAGCAGCACACCGGCGTGCGGATCGGCTCCGACAGCCGCCTCAAGGAGGTGCACGCGCGGACCGGGGAAATCAAGCACGGGCGGCTGGTCGAGGAGGGCGAGTACTACTCGGTCGGGACCTACGCCGAGCTGCTGGGGATCACCCGGCAGGATTTCATCAACGACGCGGCGGGCCTGCTGGCCCAGGCGGCCCCGCTGATGGGGCAGGAGGCGATGGAGACCGTCGCCGACCTGGCCTACCTCGAGCTGCTCCGCAACCCGGCCCTGCGGGACGCCAAGGCGCTGTTCCATTCCGCGCACAAGAACCTCAACGCCGACCTGCCGCTGACCGACGAGAACCTCTCGACGGCCAAGACGAAGTTCCGCCAGCAGACCGGGCTCAACCAGCGTCGGCTCGGCCGGCGGCCGGAGGTCCTGCTGATCCCCGATGAGCTGGAGCGGACCGCCGAGAAGCTGCTCGCCAGCGAGACGATGCTCGGCTACGGCGGCGGGAACAACACCGAGGCCGGCTCTCGGAACGTCCACTACCGCACGCTCAAGCCGGTGGTGGAGACCCGCCTCTCCGACGCGACCTTCCACAAGACCGGCGCCTCGGCGACCAACTGGTACCTGGCCACCGGCCCGGGGACCGGGGCGATCAAGGTCGCCTTCCTCAACGGCAAGCAGACGCCCACCGTCACCCGCTTCACGCCCGGGCCGGACTATGTCGCCGGCGGGCTGATCCTCCAGATCTTCATCGACGCGGGCGCCGCGGCCATGGAGAGCCGGGCGATCCAGCGGAACGAAGGCTGAGGGTCGGCGGCGACGGAGCGAGACAGCGACGCAGCGACGTAGCGAACGACTCAAGCGGCCGCCGCGGGCGGCAGGAGACGACGAACGATGAAGACCGAGAATCACCAGATCGGGACCTACCTGGACTGGACGAACGACACCGGCGCGGAGGTCGCCGGGGGCGATCCGCAGCGCTTCGGCGGGCGGATCGGCATCCCCGCCGGGCCGATCGCGGCGGCGGCGACCGGCTCGCTGCAGGTGGCCGGCGTGGTCCGCGGCCGCAACGCGGCCGTGGTCGGCAACGAGGGCGTCAACCTCTACTGGGACGCCGACGGCGACCCGGTCTCCGGGGACGCCGGCAGCGGGGCCTACACCACCAGCGCCGTCGACGGCGACTGGTGGGTCGGCACGCTGACGGCCGACCTGGCCGCGACCGACGAGTGGTGCTACTACGCCCTCAACGAGCCGAACCCGCTGCTGCCGGCCTGGCAGGACCGGGCGCATTTCGCGACGGCCGTCGACCTGGACTTCGTCGAGGCGACGCACTCCGGCGGCGTGATCCACGTCACCGCGGACGCCAAGACGGTGACGCTCCCGACCGGCGTGGCGGGCATGGAGGCCATCGTCGTCAACGACGTGGCCGACGGCGGAGCGCTGGTGACCGTGGACCTCGACGGCAACGAGGTGATCCGGGGCGCGAACCTGACCATCGCGGCCACCAAGACGGCCAACAACACCAAGGCGACGGCCAAGCAGGGCGACTACCTGCACCTGGTCTGCACGGTGGCCGGAACCGCATGGCGCTGCATCGGCAAGCGCGGCATCTGGGTCACCAGCTAACCGGAGTGTCGACCCCTCCCGGCGCGGTCCTCGGGCGGTGGGGCACGGACGCCCGCCGCCCGGGGCCGCCGGGTCGCACGCCCCGCCGCCCCGGACGCGGAGAACGGACGCGATGGCCGAGATCGAGAAGCTCGAGGAAATCCACGAGGACCTGCGGGCCCTGAGCCAGCAGGTCGGCCGACTGGCCACCTGGCAGCAGGTCCACGGCGAGGAGCACAAGCGGCTCTCCGATCAGCTCGGCGAGCACCACGAGACGCTCTTCGATCCGCGGCTGGGCGTGGTCGGCCGGCTCCAGGCCCAGGAGCAGACCTGCCGGACCGAGCGGAGCATCTACCAGCGCGGCCCGATCGCCCGGGTGGGCGAGTCGGTGGTCAGCAACGTCGTGAGCGGCACGCTGCTGGCGCTGCTGTTCTGGCTGCTGTGGCTTCACCAGCAGAGCGGCTGAGCGTCCCGCCGCGGGCGGGAGAAAGGCACGGACGCCATGAAACGCACGATCGTCCTCCTGTTGCTGGCGCTGATCGCCCCGGCGGGCTGCGCGTCGCGCGGCGCCGGCGGGGCACGCCGCCCGGACCCTACGCCCAGCGTGCTCGACGAGGCCGAGACGATCGAGCGGGCGAACAAAGACAACCGGGCGATCTTCGAGGGCCTGGAGACCGCGACGAGCCCCCCGACGAGCCCTGCCGAGGCCAGTGTGAACGAGGTCTCGAAACGCGGCGGGGCGAACTGTTCGACGATCGCCGAGGCGACCGATCGCCTCCGCGATGAGCAGACGCGGGTGGAGGACCTGGCCGATGAGCTGGCCGCCGCGCGGCGGCGGGCGGCGGACCTGGAAGACGACCTCGAGGCCGAGCGGCACAAGGGGGCGGTCTGGACCTGGATGCTGATCGCCGGCGGGGCGGCCCTGGTCGCCTCGGCGGTGCTGCTGGTCACCGCCGGCTGGAAGTGGGCGGTCCCGGTCGCTGTCGTCGGCGGCGGGCTGGTGGCGGTCGGGGCGCTGATGCCGACGGTCATCCGGCTGGTGGAGATCGGCCTCTGGGCCGTGGGCGGGCTGGTGGTCGTCGTGCTGGTGTGGGTCGCGATCGCCCGGCGAAAGCAACTGGCCGACGTGGTCCGCGGCAACGAGGCCGCCAAGACGCTGCTGCCGGACGAACTGCGACGGCGGATCTACGGCGACGGCACCGGCGGCGAGCCGGTGGGCGTGATGGCCGCGACGATGGGCGAGGACGCCAAGCGGGCGGTGAAGGCCGCCCGGGGGCGCTGAGACCGTGGCCGCCCGCCGGGCGACGGCGATCCTCGAGGCGGAACGACGCCGGCTGCTCCGGCCCGAGCCGCTGAGCACGCTGCTGCACCGGATCGTGGACACCCCGGCGGCCGCGAAGCACCTGGACCGGGCCTTCGAGGCCGCCGGGCGGGGCGCGACGGACGAAGTGGTCCGCCAGCACGCCGCCGCGGCGCTGCGGGCCCTGACGCCCTGACGGGAACGACATGACCGATTTCGACGACAACCTGGCCGACATGGACGCGGCGCTGCTCGAGGCCTTCGGCGTCGCCGTCACGTATGCCCCGGCCGGCGGGGAGCCCGAGGTGGTCGTGGCCGAAGTGGGGCCCCTGCGGATCGAGGAGCGAGCCGGCCACCGGCTGGAGGTCCGCGACGTGCGGCTGCTGCGGGCCGATGCGCCCGAGCCGGCCGTCGGCGACCTGGTGACGCGCGACGGCGAGACGTGGGCGGCGATGGAGATCGCCCACGCCGACGCCTCCAGCGTCACCCTCACCTGCCGCCGCGGCCGCCGCCGGCGGACCGAGGCGGGGCGGCCCGCCCGGGAGACGCCATGACCGTCGCGGCCGAAGGCATGTTCAGCCAGCCGCTCAACGGCCTGGCGGTGCTCCTGGCGGACCTCGAGGCCTGGCAGGGCTGGTGCGGGGTGGCCGCCGAGCTGATCGGCACGCCCGCGGGCGCCGCGGCGGCCGGCGGCCACGTGCACCTGATCGCCCACGAGGAGGACCCCGAGGCGAGCATCGAGGACCTGCGCGAGGGGCGTCCGCACGCGATCGTCGGCTTCACCGGCGAGTTTTCCGCCGAGAAGGTCACCGAACCGCCGACCTACGAACACGACGGGACGCTGGAACTGGTGGTCGCCGACTTCGACCGCCACGCGGGCGAGCGGGACAACCTCGTGGACTTCGCCAACCGCCTCGGGTCCGTGCTGGCGGAACTGGAGACCGTCACCGGCGCCGACGGGCACCTGCTGGTCACCGGCTACCGGCTGCTCGAGGGCCCGGCCCGCCCGACGGCCGAACGGACCGCCGCGGGCGAGCTGCCCGAGGTCGGGGCGGTCCTGGCGCTCGACTGGCGGGAGGCCTGAGCGATGATCCGCGCGGTCACCTTCCACTACCGCAACACGCCGAACTTCGCGGCCGAGCGGAACAAGCCGCTCAGCGACCGGGCGATGAAGCAGGCGATGCTCCAGTGGCACCGGCGGATCGCGCCGGAGCATTTCACCACCGCCGCCGTCGGCCGCTACGGCTACCAGAAGCGGGCCAAGGGCTACCAGATCCGCAAGGCCCGGCGGTTCGGCCACACCCGGCCGCTGGTCTACCGCGGGCGGCTCCGCGCGGAGGTCCTCCGGCGGATCCGGGTCATGACCTACCGCTACAAGCGCAAAAGCAAGATCAAGGGCTCCATGCACGGGCGGGTGCTGAACTTCTACGCGCCCGGCCGGGTCCGCTCGCGGGACCTGCCCGACCTCCGCGCCGAAATCGTCGCGGTCACCGACGCCGAGGTCGCCCGGCTGGCCCGCTGGGTCCGCAAGGGCCTCCGGCGGCAGTGGCGCCGGGCCGCCCGGGGACACCGAACCGTACGCGTCGCCTGAGGGCGAGGAGAGACCGACCATGAGCAAACGAGACCGAGGCTTCGCCGGGGTGCTCACATCCGCCAGCCCGGCGCTGACGATCGGCGGGCTGACGAGCATGTCCGCGGCGACGGGGCTGGAGATGTTCACCGACGCCGCCGGCGGCGTGGACCCGACCTTCGCGGCGGTGATGGCCGGCCGGCCGGTCCTGCGGGGCTCCAGCCGCCACGTCCGGACCGTGCTGGGCACGCTGGGGATCGACGGGCTGGAGTGCGCGACGCTGGCGGCGACCTGGCAGAAGGCCGTGGCCTACGGGACCCGCGCGACCACGGGGCTGCTGCGGGCGACGCTGGCCAAGGCGCTGCTGCTGCCGCGGCAACTGAGCGTCTCACAGGACCAGGCGGCCGAACTGAGCGTCGAGGCGATCGGGATCAGCGCCGACGGGTCGAACCCGCTGAGCACCGCCACCAACGCCTCCCTGCCGTCGGACTGGCAGACGGCCGAGGCGTACACGATCGGCCCGGTGAGCGTCAACGGCACGCAGCTCGACCTGGAGTCGCTCGAGCTGGACTTCGGGCTCCAGGAGGCCGTGGAGGCCAACGAGGGCCAGGCGTGGCCGACGCTGGCGTACGTCGCCTCGCGGGCCCCGCAGATCACGCTGGGGGCCCGCAGCCTGTTCACCGCCGCGGACCTCGGGATCGCCGGGGCCGAACTGGTGAGCTTCACGGCCTACCTGCGGGCGCTGGACGCCAACGGCTACCGCCAGGCCGACGGGACCGCCGAGCACGTCAAGCTCACCGCGACCGGGCACGTCCGCATCGAGGACGTCTCGGGCGCCCCGGACACCCCGGCGACCACGAACGTCGTGCTCACGCCGGTCAAGGACGGCGGGGCGATCCTCACGATCGACGCCTCGGCGGCGATCGCCTAGGCTCTGTTTGAAAACGCCAATTTGAGGCTTCGCTCGATGATCGCGAG
>CAYTQL010000179.1:0-6543 GCA_964439555.1 uncultured Planctomycetaceae bacterium
GGTGCCCGCCCTCGCGGGCGAGCATCGTGGCGTAGACGTACGCCCCGACGGCTGCGTCCGTGCCCTTGTACCGCTTGACGAACTCCTCGATGAGTTTCCCGGCGTCGGCGTCCTTCGCGGAGAGCTTCTTGCGGGAGAGGAAGAAGTCGGCCTGGAGCTTCTGCGTCCGGTCGGCGTCGGATTCCATGATCTCCGAAGCGATCCTGAGCAGTTCCTCTTGCCCTTCTTTCCCGCCGGTCATGGCGCTCAGCTCGCCGGCCGCCCTGAGCATGATGCTGCGGACCTGGAGTGTCTCGGGAGCGGAGGGGTACTCCTTGATCAAGGCGCGCCCCTGCTTCAAGGCCGAACGCATCTGCTTCTTGACTCGACGATAGAACTCCTGTTCGTCCTTGATCCGCGGCGGACGGAAGCTCTCCATCAGGCTCCGCAGGCGCGCCTGGGGGATGGACTCAGCCGGCTTGGCGTCGTCCGGGGCGGCATCCTCGGCAAACGCCGGGAAGCCGAAGAGCCCCACCATCGCAATAACGAGCAGAAGCGAACGTGCGACAGGAAGCATACGAGTCATGAAGGTCTCCTTGATACCGGTTCACCTACCCCAACGCCCCGGGGGGATGGGAGGTTCCGAAGCATTCTAGATCGGCAGACACCCCGCGGGCAAAGAGGATTGACAACGGGCGGTGAGCCGCGCGGGTTCGAGCTTCCAGCCGCGACGGCGGCAAAAGAGGCAACCGCAGAGCCTCCCGCAGTCGCGAGACTTCGGAAAGCGCCCATCGGTCGGGCCCGTTTCCCCACCACTGATCCCCGACCCCGATGGCTGAGCCCCTCGCTCAGACTCTCCGCACGACGCCGACGACGACGCCCTGGATATCGACCTGGTCGGTGTAGATCGGCTCGTAATCCGGGTTGGCGGGCTGGAGGCGGACGCGGCCCTTGTCGCGGTAGAAGCGCTTGAGCGTGGCTTCCCCGTCGGGCAGCAGCGCGACGACCGTTTCCCCGTTCCGGGCGGTGGCGCGGCGCTCGCAGACGACGTAGTCGCCCTCGCAGATGTGGTCGTCGATCATGCTGTCGCCCGAGACCTCCAGGACGAAGGTCTCGCCCGGGCGTTCGAAGACCTCCTCGAGGTCCAGCGACTCGCGGTTTTCCACCGCCTCGATCGGCCTCCCGGCGGTAATCCGCCCCACCAGCGGCATTCGCGTGGGGCGCTCGTCCGGGAAGACGACCTTAGGGGAGACCTGTAAAGAGCGAGCCTTGTGCTTCTTTCCGCGAAGCAGAAGACCTTTTTCTTCGAGGGCTCCGACGTGCTCGAAGACCGTGACCTTCGTGAGCCCCAACTCCTCGGCGATCTCCTGCATGGTCGGGGAATAGCCGCGGCGACTTCGATAGTCGCGGATGATCCGAAGAATCTGAAGCTGTCTCGGCGTCGGACTTTCCATCGGTCGTCTCCTGACTACGTGGTCGGTCCCGGCGACCGCCCGGTCGCGGGGTCGGTTCGTGCGGCTCGAGCAGGCCCAGCTCGCCGCACCCGGCCTGCGCTTCCCGCAGGACCTGGTTGAGCAGGCGGGCTTCCTCGCTCCCGGCCGCGGCCGAGAGCTTCCGCATCGCTCCGCGGAGCAGTTCCACCAGCCTCCGGGCCGCCCCTTCAGGGGTCGGCCCCGGCTCGGCGCCCAGCGGCGCCGCGAGCTGATGCTTCTCCGCCGAGGTCAGTTCCTCGCCGATCACGTCGCCGGATTCGGCGGGCCAACCTCGGAGATAGTCTCCGCCGGGACCGAACTGGCATAACGGGGGGTTGGCGCTCATCGATACGTCCTTTCACCCGACGTTACGCGCTGCCGCAGGACCTCGCATCCATGACCCCGGGCGGCTCGCCCGGCGGTCTCCGGCAGCGGCGGCGTCTTGCCCAACCCAGCGTTGGCGGCGCGGCCTGCGAGGCTATTCGGTCTCTGTTCGCGTGTCAGGTTAGACTAACATCGTCCAAACGTCAAGGCGCCGAACAGTCTTTTTCGCAGGTTTTCTCCGCCCAGGGGGCTCGCGGCGGTGCGGACGAAGGGGCGGATTTCCCGGTCACCCCCATATCTGCCCACTGACCGTCGCCGCAGACGCCATCTGTTGCATATCCCCTATCGTCGAGCGTGAGGAAAAGGCTTCAGCGGAATTTGCCCCCAATAGAGCGCGGACGGCGCGGGAACGAGCCCGGCGCCGTCCGACTGAGCACTCCGCCGGAAAGATCGGAGCGTGCCCAGAGCAACCTACGATCCGTGATGCCCCCGAGCGCCGGGTGACGCGCCAATGGGCTACTTCCACTTGTTGTTGTCGTCGGAATCGTCGTCGCGTTTCCGCGGCCAGCGGTTCTCCAGCATCTCGCGGAGGTAGTGATTCTCCCGCCGCGTGGCCTCGAGATCGAACAGCAGATACTTCAACTGCATGCGGACGTGATCGAGCGACTGCTCCGTCGTGACCTTCTCCGGCAGCGGACTCGGCACGTAGAGCCCCTCGCGCTCGTCGGCGCCGCCGTCCCGTCCGGCCGCGGAGAGCTCCTCGGTCAGTTCATTGAGCTTCTGCCTCAGGGCAGTATCGTTCATTCTGCGGTTTCCCTTCTCGTAACCTACAAGGGTTCCACTCCATGATAGTGCAAGCAGCGCGCCACAAGCGCCGAATTCGCCAAGGGAGACCTTACATGAACGTAATTGTCTATGATATAAAGCCTTAAGCTTAGAGACATCGGCGGTTTCAAGCTGGGCAAGCTCTGCGGATCCCTCCCGGAATGTTGCGTGAACATCACAAACCGGGGGCATCTCGCTGCTTCGGCCGAGCCGGTGTTGCTTTTCGTCAACGCAGCGTTGTATCCCCGCAACACCCAGGGGATGAGATGCAGTCCGGACTCGCGCGAACCCATCCCCCGCAATATAGGTTGAGTAAGGAAACGCCCCGTAACCGCCGGTTGTGTGGTACAAAGGTCGCCCAGGCATTTTCATGAGCACGGCCGAGACAACCCGACTGATCCTCGCCTCATCGAGCCCGCGGCGGCATGCGCTGCTGCGCGACGCGGGCGTCGGGTTCGACGTCGTTCCCCCGCCGATCGACGAACCGAACCTGCCCTCGGCCACCACCGCCCCGGCCGCGGTGGCCGAGTCGCTGGCGTACTTCAAGGCCCGCAGCGTCGCGGAGGTGCACCCCTTCTCGTGCGTGTTGGGGGCGGACACCGTCTGCGCCTCGAACTCCGGGCGGATTCTCGGCAAGCCCGCCGACGCCGCCGACGCCCGGGCGATGCTCCGGAGCCTCAGCGGCACGCGGCACAGCGTGATCACCGGCGTGGCGCTGCTGAGCCCCGACGCCCGGTCGATCCGCTCCGCCGTGACGCACGTGACGATGCGCCGCATGAGCGAGGCGGAGCTGGAGGCGTACGTCGCCTCGGGCGAGTGGGCGGGCAAGGCCGGGGCGTATGCGATCCAGGAGACGGCCGATCGGTACGTGGAGCGACTCGAGGGGGCGTTCGACAATGTCGTCGGGCTGCCGGTCGGGCTGGTCCGGCGGATGCTCGAGGAGCTCGATGCCCCTCCGCGCCGCCTCCCGAGTTGAAGGACGCGAGCGATGACCCGCCGCGCGATAACCTGCCTGCTGCTGGCGACGCGCCTTCTCGGTTGCGCCGACGAGCCGGCCGAGCCCACGGTCCGCATCGGTCGGGGCGAGTGGACCGTCGAACTGGCCCTGACGCCCGAGGCGCGCTACCGGGGGCTCTCCGGGCGAGCGTCGATCCCCCCGGGGACCGGAATGCTCTTCCTCTACCCCGGCGCCCGGCGGATGGACTTCTGCATGCGGGACTGCCTCGTACCCATCGACATCGCCTTCATCGGGCCCGACAAGCGCGTGGTGGCGATGTACACCATGGAGATCGACCCCTCCGGCGAGCGGTCCTGGAGTTCCGGCGAGCCGGCGCGGTGGGTGCTGGAGGTGGCGGCCGGGGCGCTGGAGAAGGCGGGCGTGCGCGTGGGCTCCGCGGTGAGCTTCGAGAACGTCCCGGACGCATCTAAAGCGGCCGAGGGGCTGTGACGATACTGCCCATAGCCCATGAATCGTCCTTCTCTGGCTAATGCGTCGCGCGCCCGCACCGGGCGGAGCGGGCCTGTGCTGTGGGTCGGTCCGGACCCGCTGCCGGACAATGTCCGCGCGGCGACGAACGGCTGGGACGTGCGGGCCTACGAGCCCGGCGCGCCCCTCTCACGCCAGTTCTCGCAGGCGAAGGTGGTGATCCTCAGCGCCCACGCCGGAGGACCCCAGCGACTCGGGGCCCTGCTGAACATGCTGGAGCAGACCGCCGCGGTCGGCGTGGTGCTGCTCGACGGGCGGGGCGAGGGGACCTCGGCCGCTTTGTCCGGGCGGGAGGGACAATTCCTCTGCCTGCCCCGAAATGCGGCCGCGGGCGAACTCAACGCCGCCCTGCGCGCCGCGGCGTCGCTGCAACCGAGCATCCGCAACCTCCGCGAAGAACTGAGCACCTCCCGCGCCTACGCCGCCGGGTCGGAGCCCGCTTCCGTCGAGCAGATCGACGAGGAGATGCGCATGGCCGCCCGATTGCAGCGGGACTTCCTCCCCCACAAGCTCCCCGAGGTGGACCCCGCACGGTTCGCGGTGCTGTACCGTCCGGCAAACTGGGTCTCCGGCGACATTTACGACGTCGCGCGCCTGGACGAGACCCACCTGGGCTTCTACGTCGCCGACGCCGTCGGGCACGGGATGCCCGCGGCGTTGCTGACGATGTTCATCAAGCACGCGCTGAAGACCAAGCGCATCCTGGGGCACAGTTACCGCCTGGTCGCACCGCACGAGGCGCTGGGCGAGTTGAACCGCGACATCTGCGATCAGAACCTTACGAGCTGCCAGTTCTGCACGGGCATCTACTGCCTCCTGGACGTCGAGACGCTGACGCTGAGCTACTCCCGCGCCGGGCATCCCGAGCCGCTGCTGCTTCGCCCCGGTCAGGCGCCGAAGCGCCTCGACGGGTCGGGCTCGCTGCTGGGGGTCTTCCCCGAGGAGACCTTCACCTCCCAGGACGTGCAACTCGCCCCCGGCGACCGGCTGATACTCTACTCCGACGGGGTCGAGGACGCCCTGCTGGGCATCGGCGCCGCCCGGAACGGCAGCCTGGAAGCGATCTTCGGCGAACTGGCCGCGCTGCCCCGCGAGGAGATGCTCCTCAAGCTCACCGCCCGCATCGAGGCGGAGCGATCCGCCGAGAAACCCGAGGACGACATCACCGTCGCCGTGCTGGACATCGACGCAGGATAGCCCCTCCGCCGCGCCCTTCCCCGGCTGCAAAACGCCCAGCCGATCCGCAGCCCGGCAACGAGCGCCCCTTCTGCGGCCTGGGTGCGGTCAATCGTCTTCTTCGCGGCGGGCGACGCGGTCCGCCGCGGCGCGGAGCTTCTTGACGTAGTCGTCGGGGGGGAAGGTCTGGCCGCGGAAGATTCCGCGCAGGACCTCGTCCCAGTTGTCCACGACGTGCAAGCGCCCGCGTCCGTTGAGGGCGGCGATCTCCGCGGCCATCTCGCGCATGTCGTCCGCCTCCCGCTCGTAATGGGGCAGCAGGTAGGCGGTCATCCCGTTGTTGACGTACGCCTGGGCGTCCGAGAGCTTGTCGCCGATGCCGATGGCGAGGTTGGGGAAGGCGTCGCGCACGCCGCCGAGCTTGGCGGTCTTGAACTTGCCCGAATCCCCCACCGCCTCCTTCAGCGAACTGACCAGGAGCGGCGCGACCGGGTAGTCGTGATCGTACAACCAGGTCTTGGACTTGATCGACAACAGGTCCGGGCGATGCGTCAGATACGCCAGTTCGTAGCGTTTGTCGATCCGCTTGAGCGCCTCGGCCGAGCCGGCCATGGGCTTGGGCTTCTTCAGCCCCACCAGGACGTGGAAGAAGCTCGAATCGACCACGGTGTGGTCGAGGTCCACGATGACCAGCTTCGCCTTCGGGTCGTACGCTCCGACGACCAGCGGGGCGGGCTTGAGCTCCAGCAGGGGCTCGAGGTCTTCGTTGGGCACGCCGGTGATCTTGGCGGTGAGGTGGTAAACACCTTCGCCGGGGGGCTTCCAGTCGATCAGGGCATGACCGTCCTTGTCGGTGGCGGCTTTGCCGAGCAGCTTCGTCCCGTCGTAGAAGCTCACGGCCACGTTGGGGATCGCCTCGAACTTGACATTGCGGAGGCGGACGGTGAGGTCCACGGGCTTCTTCGGGTGGGCGAGCGTGTCGAAGGCGTAGAAGATGATGCCCCGCTCGGCGCCGACGAAGATTTCCCCGGCCACCTTGGCGGCGACCTCCTTCCACCCGCCGTCCCCGAACAGTTGCATCGTTTCGGCGGCGCGGGCCTCGTCTTCGTCCGTGCCTTCGGCGCGCTCGGTGGTGTCGACGTCGGCCTCGACGCACCCGAGCGGCAGGAGGCAGAGGACCAGCAACATCGCGAGCGTTCGGCGGACTGTGGGTTCGAGCATCGCGGGCTCCCATGAAGTGAGTCCTGTCAAGGTCATCTTGTCGTCGTAAATCGTGAAGCG
>CAYTQL010000180.1:0-6504 GCA_964439555.1 uncultured Planctomycetaceae bacterium
GCCGGTGTGCTTCTTCACGGCGGTGCAGTTGTAGACGGCCCGCATCTTGAAGCCGAGCTGCTCGCGGAAGTCCTCGGGCCCCAGCACCGGGTTGCCCTCGCAGCGGGTGAGAATGTCGCGGTCGATCTTGGCGTAGTCCATGGGAATCTCCTTCGGCGGGGCATTGTGCGCGGCCGGGGGGCAAACCGCAATCGCTCGCCCGCCCAGCGGGATTGACCCGCGGGGGGCGGGTCGGGATGATGCGAGCATGACCCGGGAGCGGAACATCAAGCTGGTGATCGCCTACAACGGGACGAATTACCACGGCTGGCAGCGCCAGCGGGAGGGGATCGACACCGTCCAGGAGCAGCTCGAGACCGCCGCCACGAGCGTCTGCCGCCATCGCGTGGTCGTCCACGGCGCGGGGCGGACCGACGCCGGCGTCCACGCCGAGGGGCAGGTCGCCAACTTCCGCACGCCCAACGACCGCATCCCGCTGACGGGCCTGCGCCGAGCGATCAACTCACGCCTCCCGGCGGACATCGCCGTCCGCTCGGCCCGCGAGGTGCCCGAGGGATTCCACGCCTCGCTCAGCGCCACGGGCAAGACCTACCGCTACCGCATCCACGCCGGACCGGTCCGCCCGGTCGCCCTCGCCCACCAGGTGTACCACTACTGGCGGCCGCTGGACCTGGGACCGATGCGCGAGGCGGGGCTCGGTCTGCGGGGTCGGCACGATTTCCTCGGCCTGGCGACCAGCGACGAACAGCGGAAGGACACCGTCCGGACGATTCGCCGCTGCGACGTCGCGGCGGTGGGCGAGGAGATTCACATCACCGTCCAGGGCGACGGCTTCCTGTACAACATGGTGCGGAACATCGCCGGGACGCTCGTGGAGATCGGCCGGGGACGCTGGGGCCCGGAGCAGATCGACACGATTCTCGCCACCCGCGACCGCCGCAACGCCGGACCCACCGCGCCGCCGGAGGGGCTCACGATGGTCTGCGTGCACTACGACTGACCTACCGGGACAGCACGTCCCGAAGCCCCTGCAAGCTCGAGAACAGGTCGACCTCGGCGCCCTCCGCGGCCTCCTGGCCGACCGGCCGGACGCTCGGGGCGGGGGCGGGTTCCCCGGCCGGGGTCGGCGGGGGGCTCACCTGCGTGTAGTCGCCGCCCAGAGCGGTTAGGCTCTGCCCGCTCAGCGCACCGGCGAACCAGGCGGGTGCGCGGGCCGTTCCATCGTCGGTGGGGGAATCGGCAGCGGTGCGCGTGCTGTCCTGTCCCGTCGTCGTCGAGCTTACGCTCTCGGAGGCGAGGGGGGTGCCCGGCGCGGCGTCGCGGGCGGGGCGCTCCCATTGAAGTGCGGCGCCGGCGTCGATCCCGCTTTCGGCGTCGCTTGCGAACCCCATTGCCGCCTTCAGGTCCGCGACGGATCGGATGCGGCAGAACCGGCCGCCGGTCTGTCCGCCGTCGCGGCCGAAGGGCAGGGCGTTTCGCGGATCCCCGGCGATGTGCACCGAGGGTCCGCCCGTGGGGTCCAGCAGTCCCATGCTCTGGGGGTCGAAGGGGACGGAGGCGTCGGTGAACCATTCCGGGCGAAGCTGGGCGTAAGGGTACAGGTCGCCGGTGTGGAGGCTGTCGAAGACCACGGCGTCGCCGGCGGCCAACACGAGGTTGTCCTGGAGTTGCACCTCGCTGACGCCCTTGAGGTAGAAGTTCCCGTGCGCGTTATCCACGACGACGTTCCCGACCAGCCGGCTGGTCCCCACGCCCTCGGTGACGATCGCAACGCCGCTCTTGGTCTGGTGCCCGTAGATCAGGTTGCCCTCGGTCAGGGAGCCGTCGACCCCGGGGAACAGGTGAACGCCGTATGCCGCGTTGTGGCGGATGACGTTGCCCCGGACCGTGATGTCCGCGCCTCCGGCGTAGATGCCGTGGTCGAACTGGGTATCCGTCCCGTTGCTCTCGATCAGGCTGCCCTCGATCAGGGCGTGGCGGACGTCGACCATCAGGATGCCCTGCCGGGTGTTGTCGTGGACCCAGGCGTCGCGGATGGTGATGTTCGCGCCGTAGGTCTTGATGCCGTCGAGCGACGCGCCGGTCGCTTCGATGCCCTCGAGGGTCACGTAGCTCGCGTCAACGGTGACTCCGTGCGTTCCGATCGTCTCGAAGTCCGCCCCCCACCGCTTCGCGGCCCGGAGAACGGTCGGGTCGCCGGCCGTGCCGGACCACTGGTCGTAGATGCGGAAGTTGTTGTAGTCCCCGGGCAGCAGGATGAAGGTGTGTCCGCCGCCGACCGTCGAGAACGCTTCGTGAAGCGACCAGGGACGCTCGTACGAGCCGTCCGCGCCGACGCTTCCGGCGGGGGAGATCCAGTAGACGTCCTGAAGGTCCACGCCGTCCACGGCCGCGGCCAGCTCCGCGTCGCTGAGCGGCTCGCCGGCGGGGTCGACCGTGAGTTCGGGAGCGAGGCCGAGGTAGTCCGCCGGCGCGCTCGATTGCACCCCGTCGAAGACGCTCCCGTCGACGTCCGGGTGGAAGTGATTGGCGCGCAGACGAACGCCAGCATTGTTGTGCCACATTATAATCCCGTTGGATCCGGGCGCACAGTTGACCACGACGTTGGATTCAAAGTGGATATCCTGCCCGCTGTGGGCCCACAAGGCCCAGGAGTTCGCATCGCCGATGACCAGGTTGCCCGTCACGCGGAGGTTGGTCGCCTCGCGCGCCATGATCGCCACGCCCCGGTTGCTCCGAAAGACGTTGGACTCAACGCGCAGGTTCTGGCCCGTGACGTAAACCGCCGAGTTGAGGTCCTCCTGCAGGCTGTTGTCCTCGATCAGGTTCCCGCGGATCACGGCGCGGCGGACGTCGAAAATCCGCACGGCGGTATCGGCCGTGCCATGAATCCAGCAGTCCTGGACCGTCACGTCGTCGCTGATGACGCGGATGCCGTACTCGCCCCCGCGGACCTGGAGTCCTTCGAAGCGGATGTACTCGGTGCTGACGGTGTCGATGGGCGTGGCGGCGTCTTCGATGATCGCCTCCCACTTGTTCAGCGAGCGGACGATCGTGGGCGCCTCGGCCGTGCCGTCACCGGCGTCCTGAAGGCTGATTTCGCCGTAGACGCCGGGCAGCAGCAGGAACGTGTTGCCCCCGCCTGCGGTGCTGACGGCGTAATCGAGCGAATGGAATGGGTTCGCGGCGGTTCCGGTCCCGCCGGTTCCGCCGGCGGGGCTTACGTAATAGCTCTGGCGGATTGCCGGATCGTCGCCGACCGGCGCCGGGTCGATCGGGTCGCCCGCAAGGACGGCGGCGTCGAGAAGGGTCCTGGATTCCAGCGGTTCCAGGACCGGCTGCGCATCGTACTGCATCGGAGGGAGACCTCGTACTACCTGGGGTGAAGCGGCTTAACAGAACACGGACGTCTTGTGTGCTCCGCCGCTTCGGGTGCGGTCGGAGGTCGTTTCCCCTGCATGCGAAAAGTACGTTGCGAACCCCGCGAAAAGCCAATCGCCCCGCGAGGCCGACCCCCGCTTCGCGAGGGAACGTCCGGGACGCCGCGGCGCAAGCGCTTGCGGTCCAATGGATTCCCGGACCGCAGGTGCGGAGCGGGCTTGGCGGAATAAACTCTCCGAATTCTCGGAGAGTATTCGCAGTTAGCTAAATGCGCTCAGGCGCCTAAGGGATTCTCCTTGGGCGATTTACCTTATCCGCGTGCGTAGAAGCCGCGGATCGCCTCGGCGGCGGTGTGGACCTGAACGTCGGTCATCTCCGCGAAGATCGGGAGGGCGAGAACCTCGCGCGTCGCCCGCTCGGATTCCGGGAAGTCGCCTTCCTTGTGCCCCAGCGCCGCGAAGCAGGGTTGGAGGTGCAGGCTCAGCGGGTAGTAGACGCCGCTGAAGACGCCGTGGTCCTTGAGGAAGCTCCGCAGTTGGTCGCGCTTCTCGGCCCGGATGACGTACTGGTGGAAGACGTGCCTGCGGTGGGGCAGGCGCTCGGGCAGCACGACGCCGTCGCAGTCGCCGAGGAGTTCGTCGTACATTCCGGCGATCTGCCGACGCCGGTCGTTCCATTCATCGAGCCGCCGGAGCTTGACGGCCAGGGCGGCCGCCTGGATCGAGTCCATGCGGAAATTCCCGCCGACCCAGTCATGGAAGTACTGCTGCGATTGCCCGTGGTTGCGCAGTTTCTCCAGTTTGTCCGCGAAGCGCCCGTCGCCGGTGACGACCATGCCCGCGTCGCCCACCGCGCCGATGTTCTTGGTGGGGTAGAAGCTCAGGCACGCCGCGGCGCCGAAGTGCCCGGGGCCCTTTCCGCGGTATTCGGCGCCGATCGCCTGGGCCGCGTCCTCGATGACCGGGACGCCGTGCTTCTCGGCGACTGTCGTGATCCGGTCCATCTCGGCCATCTGCCCGTAGAGGTGCACCGGGAGGATGGCGCGGGTCCGCTCGGTGATCGCCGCTTCGATCCGCTCGGGGTCGATATTGAAGCTCTCCGGGCGGATGTCGACGAAGACGGGCTTGGCGCCGAGACGCCAGATGACCCCGGCGGTCCCGAAGAAGCTGAAGGGCGTGGTGATGACCTCGTCGAGGCCCTCGGTCAGCGGACCTTGCGGGCGTGCGGTTCCGATTTCCAGGCCCATCAGGCACATGAGCAGCGCGTCGGTGCCGCTGGAGACGCCCAGCGCCCGCGCGCAGCCGGTGTAGTCCTGCACCTGCTGTTCGAAGTTCCGCACGGCGGGTCCGTTGCAGCAGAGCTGGGTGTCCAGCACGTCGGAGACGGCTTCGAGCATCTCGGGGCGGAGCGCGTCGTACTGCGTAACCAGATCGAGCGGCGGGACCTGCATGGGCGTCCTTTCGGGCAAACGGGCTCGGAATCAACGGGTCAAGACCCTACGCCCGCGGGATGGGCCCGTCAAGCAACACCGCCGGAGGTCAAAAAGAGGTTTCTGCCGCGCGCCGCGGTTCCGTAGAATGGGTCGCTATGAAATCGACCAATCCCAGGTTCCTCAGGGCCGAGGGTCAGGAAATATTCACCGGAAACGAAGCGCTCCTGAAGGGAACGCTCGAAGTCGAAGGCGGAGCCCACCTGCTCGGCGGGTATCCGGGCAGCCCGATCGCGGGCTTCTTCGATTCGATGATGCAGATCCGGGACCTGCTGAGCACCCACGGCGTCCGGGCGGTGATCAACAACAACGAGGCGCTCTCCGCGGCGATGCTCAACGGCTCGCAGACGCTTCCGCTCCGCGCCATCATCGTCATGAAGTCCGTCGGGGTCCACGTGGCGGCCGATGCGCTGGCGCTGGGCAACATGGCCGGGGCGAACCCCAAGGGCGGGGCGATCGTCGTCTACGGCGACGACCCCTGGTCGGACTCCACGCAGGTCGCCTCCGATTCCCGCTACATCTCCAAGCACCTTTACATCCCGGTCATCGAGCCGGCGACGGTGCAGGAGGTCAAGGACTGGGTGGACCTGTCGTTCAAGCTCTCGGCCGGGGCGGAGCTGTTCGCCGGGTTGGTGGTGACGACGAATCTCGCCGACGGCGGGGGCAGCGTCGCCTGCCGGGAGAACCAGTTCCCCGCGCTGAGCACCGTCAACAAGGTGGACCTGGAGACCGCGGGGATCAACCTGGACAAACGCGTGCTCCTGCCTCCCAAGACCTGGTGGCAGGAGGAGGCGTTCGTGGACCGCTTCGCCCGGGCCAAGGCGCTGGCGCGGCAGCTCGGGCTCAACCGGATCGACTACGGCGGGTCGGGACGCAAGCCGCTGGGCTTCGTCACCAGCGGGCTGGCGCACGGGTACCTCGTCCAGACCCTCTGGGAACTGGGCGTGCTCGGGGAGTATCCCATCCTCAAGTACGGGCTGAGCTACCCGATGGACGAGGGCATCCTCGCGGAGCTGGTGGACCAATGCGAGCGGATCGTCGTCGTCGAGGAACGGCGCGGGTTCCTCGAGGAGCAGGTCGTCAGCGCCGTCGCCCGGGAAACCCAGGCCGGGCGGATGCGAAACGTCCAGGTCTGGGGCAAGCAGTTCCCCGGCGGGCTTCCGGGCATCCCCGAGACCCGTGGGCTGCACCCCTCGGTGCTGATTCCCCTCCTGGCGGGGCTGCTGCGCCACAGCGGCGGCGCGCCGGCCAGCGGACGTGCGGAGGTGCTCTCCCGCGAGGTGACCACGGCCGAGGACACCGAGCACGTGGACGTCGGACGACGGCTTCCCGCCCGGCTGCCGAGTTTCTGCCCGGGCTGCCCGCACCGCGACTCGGCTAGCGTCTGCCTCGACATCCGCAAGCACTTCGCCGACCCCCGGTACATGAGGGACCATTACGACAGCGAGCCGGTGGACCTGCTCTTCCACGGCGACACCGGCTGCTACACCATGCTCATGTACCCGCCGAATACCCAGCTCATGCACGACTACTCCGGGATGGGCCTCGGCGGGGGCGCCGGCAGCGGGACCGACCCCTTCGTGACGAACAAGGAAGTCGTCTTCATGGGCGACTCGACGTTCTTCCACTCCGGG
>CAYTQL010000181.1:0-6463 GCA_964439555.1 uncultured Planctomycetaceae bacterium
GACTTACACCTCCAAGTCATCGTGCCATGCCTGGCACACCGCAAAAAAAACGCTCGAGGGCAGGGGACCTGCCGTCGAGCGTGTGACCGCGGAGTCGTCGGTATGCTGTACTAGCGGTTTCCGTCTGCGGAGACTCGCGGTTCGTTTTTCCGTTACTTGATTATACGGCGCATCCCGGCGAAGGGCGAAAAGTCAGCCGGCCATGAGCATGTTCGAGCCGGACATCGTGACAGTAAGCTGCGAGCCGATGAGCTTGCGGCGGATGTCCCGCAGCGTGCGAAGCTGTTCCTGTCTGGCGTTCTCGATCGCCGCCCGGCTGGGCGGCTCGACTTTCTGTGCGTATTCCCCTGAGGGTAACATAGACTTTCTCCTTCCATCCATTTATCGGCCGGGCCGGTCGGGGAATTGAGTCGATTTGCGGGGAATTCCCTTATTGGGGCGCCGGCGGCTTTGAGTCATTGTAGGCGCGGCGGGCGCGCCTCGGATGCGGCGACCCGCCGCCGCGTTACGGTTCGGAGAAGCGCGGGCGTATGGGCGCGAAACATGATCGTGCTCGCTCGCTGCGCGATCTGCTCGCGGACCCTGGCGTCCCGCGTCGTCCAACCGTGGGGGCGTGGAGATGCTGTCCCGCTCCGGCGGGGGGCGCTACTCGGCCGGTCGGACCCAGTCGCGCCAGTCTTCGGGGAGGTCGAACTCGCTGCGGTAGTGGTCCATCGTCCGCGGGCAGGCGCAGGCGGGGGGGGCTTCCTCGGCCCGGCGGCAGACGTTGGCGACGATGGTGCTCATGGCCCCCATGACACTGCCGAGCCGCTCGCGGTCGGACTTCTGCGTCAGCCCGCCGAACAGCTCCCCGGCCGCGAAGGGACGGTGCCGGGAGCCCGTCTCGGCGTAGTTGACCACGTACCCCAGCGCCGCGTAGCAGAGCTCCAGTTCCTTGGCGAGGAACAGCTCGGGGACGAAGGTGTGGGTGACCACCTCGGCCCCGATGGTGCTGAGCATGCGGACCTCGGCGGGGGTCTCCAGGCGGGGCCCCTCGACCACGGCCGCGACGGTGTCGTCATGGTGGACCAGGCGCATCTCGGCGAGCACGTCGGTCACCGCGCCGGCCAGCGCGGGGCAGAACACCGGAAACTGCCGCAGGAAGCCCAGCGGCGAGTGCTCGAAGAAGGTCTTGGCCCGCAGGTAGGTCATGTCGATGACGTCGTTGAGGACGACGAGGTCGCCGACGGCGATGTTGTGGGTGATCGCCCCGACCGGTCCCCAGGCGAGCACCGCCTCGGCGCCGAGGTCCTTGAGGGCGTAGAGATTGGCGCGGTAGTTGACGCTCCGCGGCGCGCGCTTGTTCAGCCCGGTCCCGTAGCGCGGCAGCAGGAGCAGTTCGCAACCGCCGGGGTCGGCGAGGAAGATTTCCCGGCTGGGTCCGAAGGGGGTTTTGCGGGCCTCGAGCCGCTCTCCGGAGATGCGCCCGGCGTCCCACTGCCGGTAGATTTGCTCCCCCGCGATACAGGCCATCCGTGCCATTTTCGGCTCCCGCTGATCTGACGCGACGTGCGGACATTATGCCCGCCGGCGAGGCGCTTGGCAACCACGACCGGGCGGCGCCCGGTCGCCGCTTCCGGTCAGAATTCGTAGCGGGGCATGCCGGCGACGTCGACGGCGTAGAAACGCCCGGGGATGAGCTTGACGCGGTTCAGCGGGGCCTTGAGCCGGGAGCGGATTTCCCGGAGCAGCCCGCCGTCGAGCAGCGTCTGGAGCTGGAAGCGGTGAGGCGCCGAGTCGACCTTCACCGTCAGCACCCCGCGCCGGAAGCTCTCGAGGGCGGTGTGCTCCTGGAGCTCGGCGGGCATGACCTCGTCCCAGACGACCGCGAGCTTGCCCACCTGGCGGGCGCGCGTCTCGAGCGTCCGTTTGACAAACAGGGTCAGCGGCTCGCTGAGGTGGCTGACGCGGTTGGGGCTCTGCCGCTGTTGCCAGACCGTTCGCAGTTGGGCGTCATCCATGACACGCGCTCCTGTCCGGTCAAAGTCCGCACTCACGCCTCGATCCTTCATCGAAGCAAAGCCTATTCAATCGCATCGCCCAAAAACAACCCGCGACGTGAGGAAAAGCGCCGCGACCGGAAAATGCAGCAAACAGAAGACAATATGCACAAAAGCGTTACGGCTCCGAGACCTTGTATGCTGCTTCCGCAATCTTTCTGCGCGGCCCTATCCCAGGTCCACCGGCATGAGGACGTAGAGGAACTCCGAGCCGCTTCGCAGCATGGCCGGCTTGCTGGGGGAATTGAGCTCGAAGCTCAGTTCGTCGCTGTCGATTACGCGCAGGACGTCGAGAAGGAACTGCGGGTTGAAGGCCGCCTCGATCGGCTCGCCCTCCAGCGTCAACGGGCAGGTGACCGTCGCCTCGCCGGTCTCGGGGGCGCGGGAGGAGAGGGTCACCTCTTCGGCGCCGAAGCTGAGCTTCACCCCGCGGGACTCCTCGTTGGTCAGCAAAGCCGCCTGGCGGAGCCGGTGCTCGAGTTCGTTGGTGTTCACGGCCGCCTTGCGGCTGGTCTCCTTGGGGATCACGTCGGCGTACTTCGGGAAGTTGCCCTGCACCAGAGAGCCCACGAGCACCGCGCGGGCGGTGCGGATGAGGATCTGGTTGTTCTGGACCTTCACGTCGAGCGTCTCCTCGCCATCGCCGGCGATGCGCTGGATCAGGCCCATCAGCTTCGCCGGAACGATGCAACGGGTCCCCTCGCCGCCGGCGTTGAGCTGCCCGCGGCACTGCGCGAGGCGGTGCCCGTCGGTGGCTACGAGCTGGAGTTTCTTGCCCTCGGCCTCCCAGAGCACCCCGGCCATGGCGTAGTGCGAGTGGGTCTTGGCGGCCGCGAAGAGCGTCTTGCCGATCATCTCGTTGAGCCGGGGCGCGGCGATCTGGAAATCGCCGTCCTCGGTGAAGTCCGCCACCGCGGGGTATTCGCCGGGATCGTACCCGTAGACCTTGAAGTGTGTGCGGGCGCCGCGGACGTGGCAGGTTTCCTTCTCGGTTTCGAGGGTGAGCTGCGTTTCGTCGCCCGATTCGCGGACGATCCCGGTCAGCCGGTCGGCCGGGACGAGGGCCTCGCCGGGCTCCTCGATCTGCACGGCGGTGACCTGGTAGCGGCAGCCGACCTCCAGGTCGGTGGCCATGAGAGTCAGCACGTCGTTTTCGGCGACGAGCTTGATGCACTGGAGCACGGGCTTGGGGGTCCGCGTGGCGACGATGCTGCCCGCGAGGCTCAGGGCGTCCTGAAGCGCGGCCGTCTGTGCAAGTACCTTCATGGCAGAGCCTTCCTTGTTCCTTCCCGTCGAGATGCACGTACCATGTGCCGTCTTACCGTTCGGCTCTTATACGACGCGTCCGGGGCGGTTGCAAGCATTCGGGCAGGTGCTCGCGGTCCCTGGAGCGGACGATCACCCGCCGCGGATTGTCGCGGTCCTGGATCGCCGAGAAGCGTCCATCGGGGCAGAACACCCACATTACACTCCGCTTTCCCGCCCCGAGCCGAACTCGTCGACCTCGACGACCCCCAACCCGGCGTCCCGGACGGCACGGAGGAACTCGCTGACGGTCCAGTGGAACTCGTACTGTGGGAGCCGGGCGGGACTTGCGCCGAAAACGTCCGCCTCGGCGTCGTAGGCCAGAGGTCCGCGACCCACACGACCACGTGTCCGCCGGTAGTAGCTCTCGGCGGCCGCGTCCCATCGAGCCCGGTTGGCTTCGTGGAGCGGGTCGGTCATCGGGCTGTCTCGCGCCGCGCGCCGGTCGGCGTCGCTGCGTTCACGAGAGGATCACCTTCACCGTGTGCGTTCCCGGGCTCTCGGGCGCGGGGATCAGGTTGCCCTCGAGCGTCTCACCGTCCAGTTCGACTTTCACGTCGCCCTTGCAGAGCCCCGTGGGCTTGGCGAACTCGATCTCGTAGGTCGCGCCGCGGAAGGTGCGGGTCATCTTCGCGTGTTCCCAGTCGCTCGGCAGGCAGGGGTCGATGCGGAGCCCTTCCACCTCCGGACGGACGCCGAGGAGGTGCTCCCAGACGTTCAACAGCGTCCACGCGGCCGTGCCGGTCGCCCACGCGTGCGAACCTTCGCCCGGGTGGTCCGCCTGCGGGGCGTAGATGAACTGGGAGGCGATGTACGGCTCGATGCGGTAGGTTTCCGGGTCCGCCTCGTGGCGCACGGAGGGGAGCATCTTGCGGACGATTTCGTAGGCCTTGTCGCCGCGTCCGGCGGCCGCCTCGGCCCAGATGCGCCAACGGGAGTTGTGCCCCTGGAGCGAGCCGTTCTCCTTGGTGCCCGGGGCGAAGCGGGAGATGATCCCCGCCCGCGGCTCGGGCTTCGGGAAGGGCGGATAGAAGCAATGGCTCCCGTAGGGCGTGTCGAGGTACGTATCGAAGCTCGCGAGGATTTTCGCGCGTCGCTCGTCGTTCGCGAGCCCGCAGATGATCGCGAAGGCGTTCTGGTTGGTGAACAGGGCGCCGCCGGTTTCGAGCTGGTCCTTCGTGCCGAGGACCCACCCGGAATCGTGCGTGCCGCGCCAGTACCACTCGCCGTCCCAGCAGAGCTCGTTGACCTTCTCCCGCAGTTCGGCGACGCGTTGCTTGTCGCGTTCGAGGCGTTCGGCGTCGCCCATGTGCTCCATGCAGGGGTAGAACATCTCCAGGCAGATGATCGCCCAGCCGGCCAGCATGACCGACTCGCCCTTGCGGTCGTTGCCGAGCTGATCCAGCGCGTCGTTCCAGTCGGCTTTGAGGATCAGCGGCAGCCCGCGCTGCGAGAACTGGCTCCAGAAGAACTCCAGCCCGGCGATGGCGTGCTCGTAGATCGTCGCATCCGGCTTGCGGGACCGACCGGAGATGCAGGTCTCAGGGTCGACCCATGGTGTGACCTCTTCGAGGATCGAAAAGTCGCCCGTCTCGCGGACGTAGTGGGCCAGGATGAACAGCGGGTTGATCGGGTCGTCCGAGTGGAACGTCCGCGTGCCCTGCATGCTGACGAAGTTCCCGCCGTGGGCGTAGTCGCCGTCGTCGAACTGCCAGATCATGATCCGCTTGACGATGTGCTCGCGGACCCACGCCGGGTCCTGCGGCAGGCGGGAGACGGCGTCCTGGCAGGCGTCCCGGACGCCGAAGTTGTAGATGCCGAAGTAGCAGTAGCCCGGGTTGCGGTTCCACCAGCTCAGGTTGGAGCCC
Source organism: uncultured Planctomycetaceae bacterium (assembly GCA_964439555.1). Classification (GTDB taxonomy): domain Bacteria; phylum Planctomycetota; class Phycisphaerae; order SM23-33; family SM23-33; genus CAYTQL01. The sequence continues at coordinate 5,213 of CAYTQL010000181.1, forward strand.
TGGTACTTGAACCAGGTGTTGACCATCGTGTTCAGGTCGTCATCCGGCGTCTCGACGTGCGGCGTGGCGATGACGTTCTTCCAGTAGGCGACGGTGTTCTCCAGCGCCGCACGGGCCTTGGCGACGTCGAGGTACTTCTCGGTCAGGGCGCCGGCGTCGTTCGCCTCGCGGGGCACGGCGCCCAGCACCAGCACGTACTCGGCGGATTCCCCGTCGCCGAGTTCGAAGCGGTGCTGGAGGGCCGCACAGGCGTCCCGACCCTCCCCGACGGCGTCGCGGAGCTTCCCGTCGTCCATCGCCTCCGGGTCGCCCAGGCCGCGGTAGTCGCCGATGAACTTGTACCGCTCGCCTTCGTAACCGCTGACTTCGGCGCTGCTTGCGAGGAAGACCGCGTGCTCGAAGGGAATGTTGTTCGCGTCCGAATTGGCCGCCTGCCAGCCGCCGAGGTACTTGACCCACTGCTCGTTGCGGGTGAACAGCACGCCGTCCTTGTACTCCTGGCGGTTGAACAGCAGGTAGAACTCCCGCCAGGAGGTGTCCTCGAACCAGTTGCCCAACGCCAGTTCGGTGTAGTTGGTGGCGCTGAGTTTCCGCGGCCGGCCTGAGGTGTTGGTGAGCTTCACCGTCCAGAGCAGGCAGGGGTCGCCGACGTCCGAGCCGCTGGAGCGTTCGGCGTCGGGCATGGGCGTGAAGTAGGTGATTTCGCAGCGGATGCCGTCGTGCTCGGAGACGATGCGGTTGTAACCGAGCCCCACGTGACAGCGCCAGTCGTCCAGGCGCTTCGTCGGCGGGAAGCCGTTCGCGCACCACCAGACGCCGCTCTCCTCGTCGCGGAGGTACACGAACTTGCCGACGGTGTCCCGCGGCACGCCGTCGATGTGCCAGCGGGTGATCCGCCCGACGGTGGGGTTGTCCAGGAAGCTGTAGCCCCCGCCGAGGTGGCTGGCGAGGAAGCACCACCGCCCGTTGCTCAGCACGTTCATCCAAGGCCGCTTCAGCCGCGGCTCCGTGACAATGAACTCTGTCCCGTCGCCGCTGAACCGGCCGAACTTCGTGGGATTCATGAATGCACCTTCTGTGGGGGTCCGGGGAATCGCGTCAAAGGCCGGTTAGCCTAACGCCTCACCGCCCGCCGGACAAGCGGGGCGCAGGGCGTCCGGCCGGCAGGGGGCGCGTCCGTATTGTGGCATGGTCATCCTGCCCGTGCCACGCATGGGCGAGACGCCCATGCCACGAAGTTGTCGCGCACCC
>CAYTQL010000182.1:0-6404 GCA_964439555.1 uncultured Planctomycetaceae bacterium
GCCCGCAGCACGCCCGCCTCGACGAGTCGCCGCTCGTGCGGGCTCAGCGGCGTGGCGTCGGGGTCCGAGGCGCGGCGGATGAGGGCGTCCAGCTCGCCCGGCGCGACGGGCGTGAAGTCCATCTCCGAGCCGACCCACCAGACCAGGGCCCGCTTGTCCGACCAGTCGAACCCCGCGTAGTAGTCACGGGTGATCTGCCGGAGCGGGTCCAGCCCGTCGAGGCGTTCGGCGCCGGCCCGGCGGGCGATCACCCCGAGCCGTTCGGCCAGGGTCCCGGTTTCCCGCGCGCCGGCGACCAGGCCCTTCTCGAGGGTGAACCGCACGCCGAGGTCGTCCTCCCCCGCCGGGCCCACATCGGTCCGGCTGGAAAGAACGCGAACGATCCCCGCGCGGTCGAGCACCTCGCGGGCCCAGGCCTCGCGGGCGGCGCGCTCGGCGAAGCGCTGCTCCAGCGTGCCGAGCGTCTCGGGCGTCGGCGGCTCGTCGAAGTCGTACAGGTCCCGCAGGATCAGCCGCAGGGCCTGACCGAACCCGGTCCGGCGGACGGGCGTCATCGCCTCGAGCAGTTCGTCGCCTCCGGCGCCGACGGCGTGGAAGTTCCCGCCCGGCCAGAGCTGCTCCTCCGGCACCCCGGTCGCCCTGAGGGGGTAGCGGACCATGTGGTAGAGCAGCATCTCCCACAGGTCGCCGGCGCCCATGGCGTCGCGGTTGAGGTGGGAGTGCACGTCGATCATCGGGATCGCGTCGATCCGTCGGCGAAACTCCTCGCGGTTCATGCCGCGAATCGTCGCCGGGCGACGCGCCGAGTGCAAGCCCTCTCGGCCGACCGGGCGAAGGGGATCGCGACGGAGGGCGTGCGGTTCGGACCGCGGGCGGTCGCTCTTCCTCGCGCGACAAGTTGCTCGCCCTGCCTGCCAGCGGCAGGTAAGCTTCAGGGGTCCGATCGGTCGAAGAGAGTATCCATGGACCTTGCCTGGGTTGTCTTCATCTTCGTGCTCGGCGCGTGCGTCGGGAGTTTCCTGAACGTGGTGGTCTGGCGCCTCCCGCGCGGCGAGAGCCTCTCCTTTCCGGGCAGTCACTGTCCGCAGTGCGGCAAGGGCATCCGCTGGTACGACAATATCCCGATGCTCAGCTACCTGATGCTCCGCGGACGCTGCCGGGCGTGCCGGGGGCGGATTTCCCCGCGCTATCCGCTGATCGAGCTGCTCACGGCCGTGCTCGTCACCGGCTTGTACGTGGCGTACTTCCACCTGCACCTCCGCACCGGGGTGGGGGCGTGGGACCGCGCCTGGCCGATCTACATCTCCCACGCGGCGCTGCTCTGCGGGCTGCTGGTCTGCTCCATCGTGGATATCGAGAGCTTCATCGTCCCGCTGGAGGTCTGCTGGTTCGTGACGTTGCTGAGCTTGGTCGCCGCGGCGTACCGCCCGCACCCGTGGCTGCCCGCGCCGGCGGCGGCGACCGGGGCGGCGTGCTTCGGTGCGGCGGCGGGGCTGGCGGTCTCGCTGGGGCTCCAGAAGCTCCACATCCTCCAACCGAGCTTCCTGGACGCCGAGGACAAGCCCACGCCCCCCGCGCCCTCCGGCGGGCGCAAGGAACCGTCCGCCGGCGAGCCCCGCAGCGTCGCCCTCAGCGCCGCCCACGGGGTGAACCCGCGGGTGGAGATGCTGCGCGAGCTGCTGTTCCTCGCCCCGGCACTGCTCGGGGCCGGGCTGGCGTACCTGCTCAGCGCCCGCGTGGACGCCGTCACGGAAGCGTGGGGGCGCCTGCACACCACCTGGAGCCTCGGGGCGCATCTCGGCTCACTGGAGGCGGCGATGCTGGGCTACTTCGTCGGCGGGCTGTGGATCTGGGGCGTGCGGATTCTCGGGACCTTCGCCTTCGGACGCGAGGCGATGGGCCTGGGCGACGTGCACATTCTCGCGGCCGTGGGCGCCGCAACGGGCTGGGCGGCGCCCTCCCTGGCGTTCTTCGTGGCCCCGTTTTTCGGGCTGCTCTGGGCGTTGTACCTCTTCGCGAGCCGGAACCAGCGGGAACTTCCGTACGGGCCGTGGCTTGCGATCGCCTCGATTTTCGTCATGCTGACATATGATGTCTTTGCCGTCCTCCTGCAAACCCGCTGCGGGCTGATGCTGCCCGGGGCCAACTGAAGGGCACGCCATGACCGGAAAGAGCATGAAGGGCTGGGCGGGGCTGATCGTCAGCCTCGCAGTCATCGCCGCCGCAGCGGTCATCCTGCTGGGCAACCTCGAGAACACCACCACCGACGAGCGAAGCGTGTGGTTGTTCACGGGCAACGTCCCCACGGTGAGCCTCTCGCTGGTGATGCTCATCGCCGCGGCGTCGGGGGCGATTCTCTACTTCGTCTTCCGCCTGCTGTTCGCCTCGGCGGTGGCGCTGAACCAGGTCCGCCGCAAGCGCGCCACGCAGCAGCGCGAGGCGGAGAAGGCCCTCGCCGCGGCGCGGAAGCGGGAAGAGAAGAAAGCCTCCGCCTCGGACTCGACGAGCGAAACCGCGCCCCGGACGTCGGGCGGCCCGGGCGGCGGGCCCGGGACGGGAGACGCCGAAGAGCAGAAGGACGCCTCCGCCGGCGGCGGTTCGCAGCGCTTCGGCGGGTAGCGCCGCCTCCAGCGCCCGGGACGGGCGCTGGACCCCGCGCCGACGGGCGATATAATCGTCGCGGGGCACGAATCACACATGAACCAGACTGGGAACGCAAAGGAGAACGCCATCATGACGCGCGGGATGCTGCTGACCCTCATCACGAGCGCCGCCGCTCTGTCGCTGCTGACCGGCGGCTGCTGCCAGAAAGAAAAGAACCACATCGTCACGCTGACGCGTGAGCTCAACGACGTTCACGACAAGCTCCAGCAGACCCAGGCGGACCTCGCCGCCTGCAAGGCGCGGGCGGCCGACCTGGCCAGCGGCGCCGGCGGGAAGGAAGCCGAAATCGCCCGCCTCAACGAGCAGATCGACCAGCTCGAAGCCGAACTGGTCGCCAAGCCCACCGAGGTGGTCGTCGAGAAGACCGTCGAGACCGCCGCGGGCTGGGAAGCCACCACCGTCGGCGACAAGGTCACCCTCGGCGCCGACATCCTCTTCGGCGCAGGCAAGAGCGCCCTGACCCGCGCGGGCAAGAAGAAGCTCGACGGAGTCATCGACGACCTGAAGACCACCTACGCCGACCTGCCGATCCGCATCTATGGCTACACCGACAGCGACCCGATTCGCAAAACCAAGCACCTCTACGACGACAACCTCGACCTTTCCAGCGAGCGGTCGATGGAGGTGACCCGGTACCTGCGGACCCGCGGCATCGCCGACAAGCGGATCGAGACCATCGCCATGGGCGAAACCCACCCGGTCGCCCCGAATACCTCCAAGGCCAACAAGGCCAAGAATCGCCGCGTGGAGATTTTCGTCATCAAGTAGTCCCGCAGGACCAGCGATCCGTGACCGGAACCGCCGCAGTCCGGCGCCCGGAATCGGACGCCGCGGCGAAGCGCAGGCACTCCGGGAACGCGAAGCGCAGGCGAATTGGACCGTCGGGCGCCAACCACGCCCCCCGACCGGCGTCGGACGTCCCCGCCTTGCCGCTGCTGAGCCCGGAGGGCTGATCCCGATCCCTCGTCGCCGCACCTGAGACCCGAAAGCGTCCCCCATGATCGCCATCGTCGATTACGGCATGGGCAACCTTCACAGTGTGCAGAAGGCCTTGCAGCGCTTTGGGGCCGATGCGCGCATCGTGGAGCGCCCCTCGGACCTCCCCCCGGCCGAGAAGATCGTCCTGCCCGGCGTGGGCGCCTTCGAGGACGCCATCGGACGTCTGCGGAGCCATCAGCTCGCCGAGCCCATCCGAGACGCGATCGCCGCGGGCACGCCCTTCCTGGGCATCTGCCTCGGCTACCAGATGCTCTTCGAGGTCAGCTACGAGAACGGCGAGCACACCGGGCTGGGCATCCTCGGCGGGGAGGTCGTCCGGTTCGATTTCTCCGACATCCCGGACGGCGGCGCCCTGCGCATCCCCCACATGGGCTGGAACCGAATTCGCCCGCGGCGCGCGGGCTGCCCGCTGCTCTGCGGGGTCGAGGACGGGCAGTACATGTATTTCGCCCACAGCTACCACGCCGCCCCGAGCGACGAGGAGGTGGTGCTCACCGCGACCGACTACGGGTACCCCTTCGCCTCGAGCGTGTGGCGGGAGAACCTCTTCGCCACGCAGTTCCACCCGGAGAAGTCCCAGGCCGCCGGGTTGAAGCTGCTGGAGAATTTCGTCGGACTCGGGTAACCTGCGTGCTTCGCGCCGACCGGTCGGTTGGGCGGCGGGGCCCGCGACCCGCGAGTCCCCCGGCGTTCGGGGCGGCGGGTCTTCGTTGCACATTCGCGCGGCCGGCCGGTCGCGCACCCCTCGGTCGAGGCAACCGGATGGAGATTCTCCCGGCCATCGATCTTCGCGACGGGCAGGTCGTTCGCCTGTCGCAGGGCGATTACGATCGTCAGACGACCTACTTCGACGAGCCGGTCGAGGTGGTCGATCGCTTTCTGCGCGCCGGGGTGCGCTGGATGCACGTGGTGGACCTGGATGCGGCGCGATCGGGAGAACTTCGGAACACCGGCGCGATCGCGGACGTATGTAAGGCAGTGGGTTCGGACATCCGCGTCGAGGTCGGCGGCGGCATTCGCGACGCCGCGGCGATCGACCGCCTTCTGGAGGCGGGCGCCTCGCGGCTGGTCATCGGCTCGGCGGCGGTGAAAAATCCCCAATGGTTCGAGCGGTTGTTATCCGATGGAACGGTAGAGCCGGCGCAACTGGCGCTGGGGCTCGACGCCCGCGACGGCGCGCTCGCCGCCGAGGGCTGGACGGAGCAGCTTTCCGCATCGGCCGAGGACTTCGCCCGGCGTTTCGCCGGATCCGGGCTCGGCGCGATCGTCTACACCGACATCGCCCGCGACGGGATGCTCAGCGGCGTGAGCCTGGGGTCCACCGAGCGGATCGTCTCGTCCACCGACGTGCCGGTCATCGCCTCCGGCGGGGTCGCCTCCCTCGAGGACATTCGCCGATGCCGCGAGATCGGCTGCGGCGGGGCCATCATCGGCCGGGCGTGGTACGAAGGGCGGATCAACCTGGTCGAAGCCCGTTCGGCGGCTTTGCACTAACTGAACATTTTCGTTGACATCCGACAGGAAAAGGCTTTTGATTCCGCGTCTTACGACGTAACATGCATGGTCGAGGGGGCGGAACCTAAGCACCGGAAGCCCAGCCCATCTGTTTTCCGCAGCGCCCCGCCGCCGACGTAGGCGAGTCGGAGCATCCGAAGATCGATGGTGACCGGCTCCGGCCGATAGCTCTTGCCCGTGCGGGACACGGGCCTCACAAGAAGCCTCGACAGCAGGCTTTTGTATGCAAGGAAGGGTCTAGCAATGAGTCAGTCTACAGCTACTCAGGGAAAGACGCAGGCCGGGACAGGCTCCGGCGTGCTGGAAATCACGGAGAAGGGATACGGTTTCCTTCGCCAGGCGAAGCACGGATACCGTCCCACCCCGGGCGACGTCTTCGTCGGCAAGGACCACATCCGCCAGAGCGGGCTGCGCACCGGGCTGCACATCGAGGGGCGCGTCGTTCCCCCCACCAAGAAGAAGGGCGGACCGAAGCTCGAGGAAATCGAGAGTATCAACGGCAAGCCCGCCGACGAATACACCGACATCGTCGCCTTCAATGACATGATCGTGGTCGATCCGCACCCGTGGATCCCGCTGGAGACCAAGGACGGGCCGCTCGAGATGCGCGTGCTCGACCTGATCTGCCCGATCGGCATGGGGCAGCGCGGGCTCATCGTCGCCCCGCCGCGGTCCGGCAAGACGATCCTGCTCCAGCAGATCGCCAACGCCGTCACGAGCAACAATCCGGAATGCAAGCTGATGATCCTGCTGGTCGACGAGCGCCCGGAAGAAGTGACGGACTTCCGCCGCAACTGCCCCGGCGCGGAGGTGCTCGCCTCCAACAACGACCAGGAGATCTCCAACCACATCCGCATCAGCGAGTTCACCATCGAGCGCGCCAAGCGGATGGCGGAGTTCGGCCAGGACGTGGTGGTGCTGCTGGATAGCCTCACCCGCATGGGCCGGGCGTACAACCGCTACGTCGAAGGCTCCGGGCGGACGATGACCGGCGGCGTGGACATCCGGGCGCTCGAGACGCCCAAGCGGCTGTTCGGCGCGGCCCGCAAGGTGGAAGACGGCGGCAGCCTGACGATCCTCGCCACGGCCCTCATCGAAACCGGCAGCCGCATGGACGACGTGATCTTCGAGGAGTTCAAGGGCACCGGCAACATGGAGCTCCACCTGGACCGCAAGCTCGCCGAGCGCCGTATTTGGCCGTCCATCAGCATTCCGCAGTCCGGCAC
>CAYTQL010000183.1:0-6362 GCA_964439555.1 uncultured Planctomycetaceae bacterium
GTTCGCCCGCGCCCGCGCGTGCGGGCTCGAAGGCTGCACCGTCGAGGCGATCGGCGGGACGGGCGTGCGTGCGAAGGCGGGCTGCCGGGACCTGCGCATCGTGGGCAACACCGTCCGCGATCTCGGCGCGGTGGGGATCCTGGTCGGGCTGACCGGCGACCCGGGCCCGAAGAGCCCGGACCTGCTCAGCGGCAACCGCATCACCGACAACGAGGTCTGCTTCCCCGGGCAGGACTTCTTCGGCGGCGTGGGCCTCTGGCAGGGCTTCGCGGCCGGGAGCCTCATCGCCCACAACCACGTGCACCACGCCCCGTATACGGGCATCAGCGTTGGTTGGCGGTGGGACGAGACACCGACCACGAACCGCGACAACCGGGTGCTGGCGAACCACATTCACCACGTGATGCTGCGGCTCGGCGACGGCGGGGGCGTCTACACGCTGGGAAACCAGCCCGGCAGCGAGGTCTCGGGCAACTGGGTCCACGACGTGCCGCGCTCGAGGTTCTCCCACGCGGCGCCGAACAACGGGCTCTACTTCGACCAGGGCTCTTCGAACTTCACGGCGCGGGATAACCTGGTCCACGACACCAGCGGCGTCCCGATCCGCTTCCACTTCCGAGGGGGCGGGCGCGTGACGGCGAAGGACAACATCCTCGTCTCCGACGACGCCGGCGGGGTGATCAGCCCGCCGTACCTTCCGCGAAAGAAGCGCCTCCGCTTCCGCAAGCCCGGGGACAACGCCAAGACCGGCGTGACGTGGGGGGAGAATCGCATCCTCACGCGCGAGGAGTGGAAAGCCCGCGCCGAGGAGTTCACCGAAACGTATCGTAAACGCACCGGTCCGCGCGAGGACCGGTAGACCCACTGGAGTGACGTGATGAAAGCCATTGTCGTCCTGATGGACAGCCTGAACCGGCACATGCTCAATGTGTACGGCGCGAGCGAGGTCCAGACGCCCAACATCAACCGCCTGGCGGCCCGGTCGGTGGTCTTCGAGAACCACTACATCGGCTCGGCGCCGTGCATGCCCGCCCGGCGGGACATGCTCACCGGGCGGATCAACTTCCTGGAGCGGGGCTGGGGCGGCGTCGAGCCGTTCGACGTGACGCTGCCCGGGCGCCTGCGCGACGGCGGGGTCTTCTCGCACATCGAGACCGACCACTACCACTACTTCTGCGGCGGCGGGGAGAACTACCACACGCGGTTCGATACGTGGCGGTTCCACCGGGGGCAGGAGTGGGATCTGACGGCGACGCCCATCCCCGACCCGGCGGAGCCCGAGCACCTGGGCAAGTGGAAGGCCCAGTACGAGAAGAACCGCCGAAGCTTCCTCACCGAGGCCGACTACCCGACGCCGATGACCTTTCGCGGGGCGACCGAGTGGCTGAAGCTCAACGCCGAGTCGGACAACTACCTGTTGTGGGTCGAGGCCTTCGACCCCCACGAGCCGTTCGACACCCCGCGCGAGTACCTGGAGCTCTACGAGCGGCATTACGAGGGCCCGCACTACAACTGGAGCGGGTATGAGCAGGTGGAGCCCGACACGGAGGAAACCCGCCACCTCCGCGCCTGCTACGCCGCGACGGTCACCATGGCCGACCGCTGGCTGGGCGAACTGCTCGACGAGATCGACGCGCAGAACGGCTGGGAGGATACGCTGATCGTCCTCACCGCCGACCACGGGCACCTGCTCGGCGAGCACGGGTGGACGGGCAAGAACCTCTGCCATGTCTACAACGAGCTGGCCCGGATTCCGCTGATCGTCCACCGCCCGGGCGACGCCGGCGCGGGCGAACGCCGCCGCCAGCTCACTCAGAACGTCGATCTCGCGCCCACGCTGCTGGACTATTTCGGCCTCCCCCCGGCGGAGGGAATCCACGGACTGAGCTGGCGGGACGTCCTGGACCGGGACGCGCCGCTGGGGCGCGACGCCGCCCTCTACGGCTGGTGGGGCCAGAGCGTCAACGTCACCGACGGGCGGTACACCTATCTCCGCGCCCCGGCGCGGGAGACGAACGATCCGCTCTACCAGTACCTGCTCATGCCGACGGTCTTCCACGGGCTGATGAGCATGGACGCGCTGGCCGGCGCCGCCCACGGGCGATTCCTCCCGTACGTGGGCGCCCCGGTGCTCCGCGTCCCGGCCGGTCACGGGCGAAGCCCGCACTGGGGAGACAATCGCCTGTATGACCTTCACACCGACCCGAAGCAGGAAACGAACCTTGCCGGGCGGGACCGCGACGCCGAGTCCCGCTGCGAACGGATGATGCTCGAAGCCCTGAGGGCCCACGACGCCCCGCCCGAGCAGTTCGACCGCCTGGGTTTGACGAACGAAGAGAACGACTGACCACGGAGGCACGGCGATTCAACGCCGTTTCCGGTTTCGGAGCCTGCCCCCGGAGTTTTAATGCAGTTCTGAGCGAAGGATACTCGATGCACATCGCAGCGCAGTACGATCGGGCGCCGTTTCCGGACCGGCGTTACTGGCAAGAGGATCTCAAGCAGATGGGCGACGGCGGGGGAGGCTCTGTTCCTTCACGCCGTTCGAGTGGGGCGTCGCCGTGCTGGCGAGCCCGCGCGAGGGCCGATAGATGCCCGCTGACGCCTTCTGTCCGTGCGGAGACGCCGAGATCGACGCGACCCGGCGGAAGATTCCCGCCGCCCCGACCGGCCGGGAGAGCTACCCGCGCCGGTTGGATCTGCTCTCGGCGTGGGTCTACCTGCTTCATCGCTGCGGGGTGGACCTGGCCGACGCGGTCGGCGCGCTGGACGCCCTCCAGGACGCCGCCGACCGGGGTGACGCGCCCGGCGCGTTCGCGGCGCTGGATGCCGCGTACGCCCGCCTGGAAACGCGCCAGCCGGACGAAACGCAGATCGTCGCGAACCTCGACGAGTCGGATCTCGCCGCCGAGGGGCCCGCGGACGAGCCGGAACCGGCGCCGCGGAACTGGCCGGTTTACGGTGGGGACGCTCGCCACACTGCATCGACCCGGGCGCCGGGCCCGTGGCGCGGGCGCACGGCGTGGCGGTTTCCCAGCGGGGTGGCGTGGTATGCCCGCCCGCGCGTCGAGGGCGATCGCGTTTACGTCGCCTCGCCGGGGATGCGGATAACTGCCTGGCGCCTGGACCTCGCCACGGGTGATCCGACTGGGGGTTACTTCCCCAGGATGATCTTCTCTCCGTCAAAGCGGACGGTCTGCTTGCCGACGGTGACGACGGCGTCGAGCCCCTTGCCCTTGACCTTGACCTCCGGGTGTTCGCCTTTGCCCACCGTGGCGACGAAGAAGTAGGCGTTGTCCCCGCCGCCGACGGTGACGGCGTTGATCTGGACCTTGAAGGTCTTCTCGCCCGCGCCGTGCCCGGCCGCCTTGGTGAAGGTAGCGGTGCGGCTCTTGGCGGTCATCTCGATCTTCCCGGGTGTCGCGAAGGTCCCGCGGAGGCTTGCGCCGTTCTCGCCGGTAATGACGAACCCGTTGTCGGCGGGCTTGACGCACTCCTCGGGGGCTTTCGGGGTCTGCCAGAGCCAGAGCTTCCTGCCCTCGCCCTCGATGCGGTCCACCACGGCCAGCAGGCACGGGGCGCCGCTCTTGCCGCTGTAGTCCACGGCGATCGAGCGTATTCCGGAGAACGCCGCCTCGGCGTCGGCATCCTTTCCGGGCAGTTTGACGAGCCCGTACTTGGAGTAGACGAACTTCTCCGGCGGCCCGTAGACCTCGTCGAGGTCGTAGCTGACCACGAAGGACCCGTCCTTCTTCGGGTCCCAGTGGGTTACCGTGCCCAGCCCGCTCTCGTTGGTTTCGGCCTCGGGCAACCAGACGACGTTCTCCTGGAAGCGCCGGCGGTCGCGGGCGGTCGGGCCGACCGCCCAGTTCTGCCCGAGTCCGCGGAGGCGGAAGGTGCCCGCGTTGGGCCCGTTCCACCCGTGGATCGGCCTGCCCTTGGCGAAGGTCTGGGCGATGAACGCCCCCTCGTCCCAGCCGCTGCGTCCGGCGTGATAGCCCCAGCCCGGGGCTTGCCACGTCCGGGGAAGCGTCTTGCCGCCCTTGCGCGGCTCCATCTCCAGCGGGTAGTTCAGGAAGCCCTGCACCGCGTCCCGCCGGAGCACCTTGGCGGCGTCCCCGGGCCCGCTGACCTCGTTGCGGCGGTTCCACTCATGGAGCACTTCCGGCTTCCACCGGTCCGGGACGATCGGGAAGAGGGAGGCGAAGTAGGCTTCCATCTTCTTCATGGCCGCCTTGCCGAAGGGGGTCTTGGCCTTCTCGCGCAGGCGGGGCAGGTCGCTCTTGCGGAAGAGGATCCGCGGGTGCTCCTGCGGTTCGAGCGGCTCGAAGTCCTCGACTACGGGCTTCGAGGGCATCGCCCAGCCCCAGACCTTTCCCTCGACCTTCTTGTCCTTGAAGACGCCCTCGAAGGCGCCCGAAAGCTTGTGTCCGTCGCGGGTCATCTTCAGCGTGTACTGCCCCTGCCCGCCCTTGATCCACTTGTCCGGCGTGACGGTGGTCAGCAGTTCCAACTCGAGCGTTCCCTCGCCGATCTTCGCGGACTTCACGGCCCCGCGGTGCGTGGCCATGTTGTAGTTCCGGCTGATTCCGTAGACCGGGCCCCAGACGTCGCCCTCGCGTTCCAGGTCCAGCACCAGCTCCCGGGGGTTCTTTTCGGGGTCGCCGGCGGAGAACATCGCCGAATCCATGATCAGGTAGTAGCGGACCGGGACGGACGGGTCGGCCGGGGCCGACGAGGTAAGCCCCGTCGCGGCGAGCAGGGCGAGGGCAATGAGTATATAGCGAGACATGGCAACTCCTTCCTGGGAGCGTGAGGTTCCGTTATCCGTATGCCCTGTTACTCAAACCCGTATGCCCGGTGCGGTCTCGCCACCCGGACGAGCGAGAGCACTTTTTAGTGTAACGGGCCGGCGAGATCAAGCCCGCGACCGCAGAAGTGCGACGGAGGAATGATCAGATCGTACTACAAATTCCAGCAGTTCTGCCGAATCAAGCGCGTATCCGTTTCGTTCAATGTGCAATCGGATAGCACAAGAACCCCCCTCGCGGCGCGTGCGCGGGCAGGCGCGAAGGCGGGGAATGAACAGGAGTTCATCGGAAATGAAGCGACTCATTCTCAGCGGTCTGATCATGGCGTCTCTTGGCGTGGTCGGCGTCGAGGCCGGCGAAACGTCCCAGCGGTTCATCGGCTTCTGGAACGACGGAACGGGGGTCTTCCCCTCCGACTGCGACCCGGTGACCACCTGGAACGAGTGGGAGTTCAAGAATGTCGGCAAGCGCCGCAAGCCCAAGCTCGAGCCGGTCAAAGAGGATCGGAAGAACATCGTCTGGAAGACGTCGGTCCCCATGTACTGCAACGGTGGGATGATCGTGGCGGGGGGGAAGCTGTTCATGATGGTCGACCCCGGGGGCAAGGGCTTCGCCGGCGAGGTCAAGCCCGACTTCCTCGGCGCCAAGATGATCTGCATGGACCCGGCCGACGGAAAGATCCTCTGGACCCGGGACCTCCACCACGCCGACCTGCTGCCCGGCGCGGAGGCCGAGAAGCTCAAGAAGGCCCTGGCCGAGGAGCGCGACTTCTACCATCGCGTCCTCGGCGCCCACCTTCGCTGGTACAGGGCGTGCTGGCAGCGGACCAAGAAGGATCCGCCGCCGAAGGAAGAGCACGAGGAGATGTACCGCAAGGCGGCCGCGGAGTACCGCAAGTACGTCCCGGCGGTCCCGGAGACCCTCGCCGAGCAGCGCAAGAGCAAGGAGTGGCAGGCGGGGGGGTACGTGCAGGTGATGTTCTGGAAGGTCAAGGACAAGCACCTGCCCGAAGCCAAGGAGCGTGCAAAGCTCCTCAGGCAGTACGGATATGAGCACAACGACTTCTTCGGGCAGGGCTCCTTCATCGAAGAGGCGATGGCCACGCCCGTCTCCGACGGCAAGCATGTCTTCGTCAACACGTACTACGGCGACGCCTTCTGCCTGGATTTCGAAGGCAACATGATCTGGAAGAAGTGGTACGGGTATGCCCTGGATCGCCTCGGCGGGATCACGTCCCCCACCCTGGCCGGGGACATGATGATCCTCGCCGGCCGGATGCCCGGAGGACGCCCGGGCAAGTGGGGCGCCCCGTGCTGGATGGCGGTCGACAAGCGCAACGGCGAGGTTATCTGGCGGACGCCCCGCAAGGGCGGCGGGAGCTACACCTGCGCCTCGCCGACCGTGCACCGGCTGCCCGTCGCCGGCGACGCCTCCAAGCTGCTCGAGGTACTCTGGTGCCCGACGGGACAGGTCATCCGCGTTCGCGACGGGAAGGTTCTCGCCGAAGGAATCGGCTCGCAGGGCAACTCCCGCCCCTGGGCGGTCGACGGC
>CAYTQL010000184.1:0-6348 GCA_964439555.1 uncultured Planctomycetaceae bacterium
GACCGACACGCTGGTGGATGTGGTCGAGCCGTTCCTGCTCCAGAGCGGACTGCTCGCCCGCACCCGCCGCGGGCGCCTCGCGACGATGAAGGCCTACAAGCACCTCGGCGTCGCGGGCGGACCACCGGAGGACTCGCCGCTGTTCGAGGACCCGACACAGAGCTGAGCCGCGCGGGCGAGAGCCTTTGCCTCTTGCTTCTTGCGTCTTGTATCTTACGCAAAGCATTATGAACACGAAACTTCTGATCATACAGGTCGCCGCCGGAGGTTGGGTCCGCCCCGAGGAGTCCGCCGAAGTCGCCTCGCTGGAGTTCCGCCCGACCGGCGCGGTCTTCCCGGCCGTGACATGCACCGCCCAGGCGAGCTTCCGCACCGCCTCGCCGCCGGGACAGCATGGGATGATCGCCAACGGGCTGTACTTCCGCGACCTCGCCAAGCCGATGTTCTGGGAGCAGTCGGCCGGTCTGGTGCAGGGGCGGCGGATCTGGAGCGACTTCCGCGCCCGCGGCGGAACGGTGGGGATGATGTTCTGGCAACAGTCGATGGGCGAGGCGGTGGACCTTCTGCTGAGCCCCGCACCTATTCACAAGCACCACGGGGGGATGATCCAGGACTGCTATTCCCGCCCGGCCGATCTGTACCCCAAGCTGGCCGAGAAGCTCGGACCCTTCCGCCTGAGGCACTACTGGGGTCCGCTGGCGGATGAGAAGGTCAACAAGTGGATCGTCGAAGCGACGGTGGCGGTCCTGGGCGACCCGGGCTGGGCGCCGGACGTGCTGCTGACCTACCTGCCCGGTCTGGACTACGCCCTCCAGGCCCGCGGGCCCGAGGCGTTCGGCGACCCGCTGGTCCGCTCCGAGCCCTACCTTGAGCCGCTGGTGACCGCCGCGAGGCGCCGGGGCTACGAGGTGGTCGTCTTCGGCGACTACTGCATCGGCCCGGTCGAATCGGCCGCCCTGCCGAACCTGCATCTTCGCCGGGCGGGGCTCTTTTCGCCGCGGGCGGTCGGGAAGCGCCTCTACCCGGATTTCCACGCCTCGCGGGCCTTCGCGATGGTGGACCACGAGGTCGCCCACGTCTACGTCCGCGACCCGGACGACGTGGGCGAGGTCGCCGGCGTCCTGGAGCAGCTCGACGGCGTCGGGCGCATCCTGGACGCCGAGGGAAAGCGCCGGAGGCGCCTGGACCACCCCCACGCCGGCGAGCTGGTGCTGATCGCCGAGGAAAACCGCTGGTTCGCCTACCCGTGGTGGACCGACAAGCGCGAAGCGCCGGACTTCGCCTCGCATGTGGACATTCACAACAAGCCCGGGTTCGACCCGTGTGAGCTATTCTTCGGGTTCCCGCCGCCGTCGGTCAGCCAGGACACCCGCAAGGTCCGCGGCGCCCACGGGCGAACCGGAGAGGCCCGTCGCGTGTTCTACGGAACGACGCTGGACTTCGACGCCCCCGCCGACCTGCTGGAACTCGCCGCCGCCGTCGAGCGTCAGCTCCATACGCCGACGTGAAGCTTCGGCGGGCGCTCAGCGGTCAGCTCTGAGCAGCCAGCCACCACGAAGCCCGGCGACGTTGAGCCGTCCGCCGTCGGCGCTGCCGTAGTCGAAAGCGGAGAGCCCGATGCAGAATCGACCATGACTTACAACCAACCCACCCCCTGCCGCAACACCTTCGAGGTTGCCTTCGAGTACCCCGTCCACTTCACCCGCGGGGTCTTCACGGGCGAAAATCCGCTGCTGGCCGAGACGTTGAACCGCTTCGGCGAAGACCGCCGCCACCGGGCGGTGGTGTACGTGGATTCCGGCGTGGCCGAGACGCATCCGACGCTGATCCCGGCGATCAAGCGGTACTTCCACGATCGGCCGGACGCGATGGAACTGGCCGGCGGACCGACCATCGTCCCCGGCGGCGAGCGGGCGAAGACCGACTGGAGCATCGTCCGCGACGTGATGTGGACCATCGGCAACCTGCACCTCGACCGCCAGAGCTACGTCGTCGCCGTCGGCGGCGGGGCGGTGCTGGACATGATCGGCTTCGCCGCGAGCATCGTGCACCGAGGGCTGCGGCTGGTCCGCCTCCCGACGACCACGCTGGCGATGGACGACGCAGGCATCGGCGTCAAGAACGGCATGAACGAGCACGGGATGAAGAACTTCGTGGGCACCTTCGCCCCGCCCCACGCCGTGCTCTGCGACTTCGGCTTCCTGCCCACGCTGGACGACGAGCACTGGCTCGGCGGCGCGGCCGAGGCGTTCAAGGTCGCGGTCATCAAGGATGCGGACTTCCTGGAGACCCTCTGCGAACTCGCCGACGACGTCCGCCGGCGCGACCTGCCCGCGATGGAACGCGTCGTCCGCCGCTGCGCCGAGTTGCACGTCGAGCACATCGCCACCCACGGCGACCCCTTCGAGTTCGGCTCGGCCCGACCGCTGGATTTCGGGCATTGGGCGGCCCATCGCCTCGAGAGCATGACGGGCTACCGCCTCACCCACGGGCAGGCGGTGAGCCTCGGGATCGCCGTGGACCTCTGCTACGCGCAGCGGCGCGGGCTGATCTCCCCGACCCAGCGCGACCGCGTGCTGGCGGCGATGGAACGGACCGGGCTGCCCCTCTTTGACGAGACGCTCACCCGCCGCAACCCCGACGGGACGCTGGAGGTCCTCGGCGGCATCGAGCAGTTCCGCGAGCACCTCGGCGGGCGGCTGTGCATCACGCTGCCCGACGGGCTCGGCGCCAAGACGGAGGTCCACCAGATGAGCCCGGACCGGGTCGACCAGGCGGTGGCGGAACTCAAGGAGAGGTTCGGACCATGAAGCTCCGCGACGCCCCGCCGCTGCACCTGACCTACTGCCTCAACGTCCACCCCGGCGAGCGCTGGGAGCAGAACCTCGCGAGCATCCGCACCGAGGCGACCCGCGTCCGCGACGCCGTGGCCGACGGGCGGGAGTTCGGGCTGGGGCTTCGCCTCGGAGCCCGGGCGGTCGAGGACCTGCTCACCGGCGACGCGCTGGCACGTTTCGCCGACGTTCTCGCGGCCGAGCGAATGTACGCCTTCACCGTCAACGGCTTCCCGTACGGAACCTTCCACGGAACGCGGGTCAAGCAGGACGTCTACGCCCCGGACTGGCGGACGCCCGAGCGGCGAGACTACACGCTGAAGCTCGCGGAGATTCTCGCGGTCCTGCTGCCGGTGGGCGTGAGCGGGTCGATCAGCACCGTCCCGGTCGCCTATCGGCCGTGGATCGCCGATCGCGACGACCTCGACCGCGCCGCGAGCATGCTCGCCCAGACGGTCGAGGGGCTCGAGCGACTCCACCAGCGCACCGGGCGGGACCTCTGCCTGGCGCTGGAGCCCGAGCCGGACTGCTACGTCGAGACGCTGGATGAGACCGCCCGGCTGCTCGGCGAGTTGGTGGACCGCTCGGCCGGGCGCTTGAAACGCGGGCTGCTCCCGCCCGCCGAGGCCGAGAAGGCCGCCCGCCGACGCCTCGGCGTCTGCCTGGACGCCGCCCACGCGGCCGTGGAGTTCGAGGACCTCCCCCTCGCCGCCGAGGCGCTCCGGGAGGAGGGGCTTCGGATCGCGAAGGTTCAGCTCTCGGCCGCCCTGCGGGCCTGGCCTCGGGCGGAAGACCTCGACACCCTCGCCGCCTTCTGCGACGAAACGTACCTCCACCAGGTCAAGATCAAGCGCGGCGGGCACGTGCTGTCCTGGGCGGACCTGCCCGAGGCGATCGCCGAGGCCCGCGCCCACCCGGACCGTTTCGCCGCCGACGACGAATGGCGCATCCACTTCCACGTGCCCCTCTTCTTCGAATCGGGCGCCGTGGAGCCGACCGCGGGCCCCGCCGGCGCCGGTTGCCGCAACACCCGGCGGCTGGGCGCCACGACCGAACTGCTCACCGGCCGCTTCGCCCAACTGCTCAACCGAGGGCTCACCGAGCACCTGGAGATCGAGACCTACACCTTCGGCGTCCTCCCGGACTTCCTCGCCCCCGCCGACGTCACCGACGGCATCATCCGCGAGTACCGCTGGGTGCTCGAACGGCTTCCGGCAACGAAGGAGGAGCAGGCTGGCCCGCCGAAGGGGCATCGCCAAGCGGGATGAACGCGGTAGCGTGGTGGACATTCACGCCCTGCGGCACACCTTCGGCACGCACCTCAGCAAGGTGGGCGTGACGCCCCGCGTGGCCATGGCCGCGATGCGGCATTCGTCGCTCGACCTGACCATGAACATCTACACCGACCCGGTGCTGCTCGACGTGGGCGCTGCGGTCGATGCGCTGCCGGCGTTCGAGTGCCCAAGCCATCCCTCGCGAGCGGCGCATGCGGCGGGCAGTTGAATGGCCACTGTCGCACCGTCGCGCGAGGACGACGTGAGCAGCATTCCGGCTGGTCTTTGCGTCGCTTGGTATTGCTCCGGCGAGTACAACCGAAGTCGTGGGCCTCGTGGTTGCCACCGGCGGCACCACTGCCCCCAGGCAGGGACACAACTGGTCCAAAACCCGGGCCCCGCAGCTGGGGACGGCCTGGCCGCCCCAAAACCATGCCCGCATCAATTGTCGCCCAAGAGGTTCAGTGCCTCGGTATTGAGATTCTCTACGCGGCCGCAGCCGCTGACGCGGCAGTTATGACAAAACCGCTTGTAGGCATAGACTTTCAGTTCAGGTGGCAAATACCCAAGCATTGTGACGGCAGGTACATACGGAAGCCGGTCAGCAATCAGGCCGTTCAACATGAGCTTTCCCAGCCCGAAGAAGAACGCAGCCAGGTCGGTAAGCGGTTCGACGTCTTCAGAGGGAACCTGCGTCCAGCCTCGACGGAGCAGCACTTCGTGCATGACTTCGTGCGCCAGAATTCCACCAAGGACCATCGGTTTGCCTGCGTAATCCAGGGGGATACGGATAACCCGTTCGGCCAATGACAGCTGGCATAACTCGCCCGCGGACTGTCTGCCAAGAAGCATTGCAAACTCGTAGGACGTTCGAGGCGCACCCGGAAGTCCAACGTGACTTGCCAGCTGATTCGCGGCAGCCTGCAACTGCTCGTCGTTTCCATTTCTCAACAGGTCATAGAACGCCCGCGCTGGCTCAAACAGAGTCGGTTCGTGCCTCGGACTGAAGCTCCTGTCAAGTAGAGCCCAGTAGGAATCTACCCACTCTATGTCCTGTTCAGGCATTTGGACAGATATCCGTTGCACGACCCTCGGAACCTGACCGGCCGGCCGCACCTAAGACGACGGAAGTCGCTTCCTGTGAGGCAAACGGAACCACGTCAAAGAGCTCTTCATCCCGTGCCCTCGTCCGTTTCAGCATTAGACGCTGCAGAGGAACTCAGCAAAGCAAGCGCGACTCGAGCCAAATGGTCACCTTGTACCTCAGAAAGGGGCTCTAGGCGGATTGGGACCTCGGCCTCGTTCAGCTTCAAAACCCGTCTGATGAGGACCGCCAAGACTATCTGCTCTCTTGACCAATCATCCGACAGATCGAAGGCGAACGCCTCCGGCCTCCGCAGCGACTCAGCGCTCTGCTGAAGCGCTGCCACAACCTGTAACTCATCCGCAAACGTCCTTCGGAAGAAGTCGAACGCCTTCTCAGCTTCGAATGTCTCGGTATCTGCCGCTGTCGCGAACCATCGCCCCAGTCTGCTCGATGCAGCTATATGGGCCGCCAAGCAGACGATTCCGGATCTGGCTGTACGGGCGGCGGACACTCTGATTGCCTCTATGAGCTGCGTGAGGCTATCTCGAGGCGCACGATGGTCAACGTATTCCTGGATCACGGACATGGCCGCCACGACCTCGCTGGTATCCGCGCCCTCAACCAGGCTTAAGGCGTCGCGAAGCTCCTTGAGTACTTGGAGGACACGTCTCGCCTCGCCGTGTGCTGCCTCTTCCAGATGACGTTCGAGCTGCGCCCGATCACGTTCGATGCTCTCTGCCATATGCTCAGAGACTTTGCGCTTCAGGATTCTCTTTTGCGCATCGTTAAGCCCGCCTAGCCCTGCCGTAAAGCCAGCCTCCACGCCTTTCCCCGTAGCCTGGTCCTTTGCCGCAACCGTGAGTTCGCCCCCTGCATCTATGTTAAACGTAACTTCGATTTCTGGCACGCCCGTAGGCGCCGGTGGCAGGCCTTTCAGCACAAGATGGCCGAGCAGCTGACAGTCGCGGGCGAACTCCCTCTCGCCCTGCAGAACAGGGATGCGGACCTCCGTCTGATTGTCCTCGGTGGTGCTGAATGTCTCTGACTTACTCGTGGGAAGAGTGGTATTCCGCTCGACTAGCCTCGTCATGACGCCCCCTAGCCCGCATTATTCATGATGCGGCGTGAGAGGCAAGGTGCGGGCGTGTTTGGT
>CAYTQL010000185.1:0-6344 GCA_964439555.1 uncultured Planctomycetaceae bacterium
GTGGAGCGGAGCTTCGGGCCCTCGCTGGGGCAGAAGAATCGCGAGCAGGGCGTCCGCGCCGCCTACATCGGCATCATCACCGTGGCGGTGTTCATGCTGGTCTACTATCTCCTGGCCGGGGCGATCGCGGACGTGGCGCTGGTGCTCAACATCGTGCTGGTGCTCGGGGCGATGAGCCTGCTCGGGGCGGTCTTCACGCTTCCGGGCATCGCCGGGGTGATTCTGACCATCGGCATCGCGGTGGACGCGAACGTGCTGATCTTCGAGCGGCTTCGCGAGGAGCAACTCAAGGGCAGCTCGGTCCGCCAGGCCCTCAAGAGCGCCTACGAAAAGGCCTTCAGCGCCATCTTCGACGCCAACGTCACGACCGTGATTACCTGCCTGATTCTCGGATGGGTGGGCACCGAGGAGGTCCGCGGGTTCGCGATCACCCTCGGGCTCGGCGTGGCGTTCAGCATGTTCACGGCGCTGGTGGTCACCCGGTGGGTCTTCCAGCTCCTGCTGGACCGCCGGTGGCTGACCAAGCCGGTCAAGATGCTCCAGGCGTTGAAGACGCCGAACGTCGACTGGATGAAGAAGCGCTGGATTTTCTGGGGCGTCAGCGGGTTCTTCGTGATTGTCGGCGCGGTCTCGCTGGGGGTGCAGGGCTCGAACATCTGGGGCATCGAGTTCTCCAGCGGCTCCCAGGGCATTCTCCGGTTCGAAGACGACGCCCTCGTCGACGGCGAGCTGACCAACGACGCGCTGGTCCGCCGGAAGTTCGTCTCCGCGGCGCGCGCGCTGGATCACCGAAAGCTGCTGGCCACCGCCCGCGTGGAAACCCAGCTCGAGGAGGACCGGGTCCAGGACTTCCTCGACACCTACGCCGGCGGGGGCGACAACCTCACCGCCGCCCAGTGGACCCAGGCCGGGAAGGACATGGCGTTCTTCGGGAAGCTCGACGACAACGGCGATGAGACCCTCTCCCGCGAGGAGCTGGAGGACCTCCCGCCGACCAGCTACCAGGTCTCGACGACCGAGGAGCAGGTCCGCGTGCTCCGCCAGACCGCCCGCGAGGCCTTCGGCGGCGAACTCGTCGAGCGCCAGAGCCTGGACTTCGAACTGCTCACCGGGCGGAACATCCTCGGGGACGTGCAGATCGGCGCCGACGGGTACGCCCGCATCGACGATCAGCTCCTCGCCCAGGCCGAGCAGACCTACCGCAGCGACCTGCGGGTCTTCGAGGGCGGGGCGGTGCTGGCGTTCGAGCTGGAGGTCCCCCAGCCGACCAGCGAGATCGCCCGGCGGATCGACATGATGCGCCTCATGCCGGACTTCGAGACGCTGGATTTCAACCCCACCCGGGTCATCGGGCTCGGCGAGGGGACCGACGAGGGGTTCACCCGTTTCGCCGTGCTGGTCCGCCCGGCGGATATGACCCTCGCCGCCGAGGGGTGGCAGAGCTTCGCGGGGGGCGAGCTGGGGCTGCTGACCGCGGCGCTGGAACGCGAAGAAGCGATGGTGGTTACGAACTTCGACGCCCAGATCGCCGGACAGGCCGCCCAACTGGCGCTGATGGCGGTCTTCCTGAGCTGGCTGGCGATCGTCGGGTACCTCTGGCTGCGGTTCGGGAGCTTCCGTTGGGGCATGGCCGCGGTGCTCTGCCTGATCCACGACGTCGTGGTCGTCGTCGGGCTTGTCGCGATCACCAACTGGCTGGACCGGACCTTCGTGGGACGCGCCCTGGGCATCAGCGCTTTCAAGATCGACCTGCCCATGGTCGCGGCGATCCTCACCGTCATCGGCTACTCGGTCAACGACACCATCGTGGTCTTCGACCGCATCCGCGAGAATCGCGGAAAGCTCACCACCGTCAGCGAGGGCGTGATCAACACCTCGATCAACCAGACGCTCAGCCGGACGCTGCTGACCTCGGGCACCACCTTCATCGTGGTGTTCATCATGTACGTCTGGGGCGGGGCGGGCATCCACGCCTTCAGCTTCGCGCTGCTGATGGGCGTGCTGTTCGGGACCTACTCCTCGATCGCGGTCGCCAGCCCGTTGCTGCTGGGCATCCGCCGGGCGATGGCGGTCCGCACCGCGCCGGCGACCCCATAAGCGGAGCTTCCCCGTGACGCTCAGCCGGGCATCGTATCCACGCGCCGTCCGCTCCCCCGGGCGTCGTGTGCAACCGGCGGCGCTGGCGGCGTTTGCGGCGGTGCTGATCGCCCCGGTCGGCTGCGACCGGTTCGGGACGCCCGATCCGCCGCCGAGCCCACCTTCGAAGGTCGCCCCGCTGCCGATTCAGCAGGCCGAGGCCTACCCGGAAACGGTTACGGGGCTCTTTGTCTCCCTGGCCGACTTCGAGCCGCAAACCGACCCGCTCAGCCCCCGCCAGCGCGTCGCCCGGCGGTTCCGTATCGCCGCGCCCGGCGGCGGGGGCTTCCTCAAGTACACCCTCAACGTCACCCGCACCGGGACGGGCGCCCTCGAGGGCGAACTGCCCGCCGACGGGCGGCTGGTCTTCGAAATTCCGCAGCTGCAGGACTTTCGTGAGTACACGCTGCTGCTGTTGGCGGTGAACGTCCAGGCGCTGCGGGACGATTTCCGCGTGACGTTGCGGACCGGGCAGGCGGCGTGGCGGTCCCCGCGGCAGCTTGTCCGTCCGGGGTGGAATGCGGTGCGGGTGGACCTCCAGCGGCTCGGCGCTTTGGCGGAATTCGACGCCCGGCGCGTCCGGGCCGTCGAACTGCACTTCGACGACGCCCGCTCGCCGGTCCGCTTCGGGCTCGACGATGTCATGCTGATCGACAACCGCCGGACGATCCAGCCCACGCCGCCGGGGATGACGTTGCGGAAGGTCGGGCTGGACTACGAACTCAAGCTCCCCGGGCGGACCCGCGCGGTTCGCTTGAGCCAGGGGCACGACGGGCTCTGGCGGATCGGACGTCTCCAGGGGCGCGTGCAGCTCGCGGCGCCGGGCGAGACGCTTCCCGACGGCGGGAACGAGGACCTCGGACCGATGGGCGACCGCCGGATCGGCGAGGTGACGCTCCTGGAACACAACGCGGTGCGCCTGCGCCTCGCGAACACCTGGTACTTTCCCACCCGGGCGGGGGAATGGGCCTCGGGCAGCGCCCGGCGCATCCGCTGGGAGTACACCTTCTACGCCGACGGGCGGCGGGTGACCCGCGTGGAGCTCAACAACGCCGGAGGCCAGGCGATCCGGGCGGTTCGCATTCGCCTGCCCGCGGTCGCGGCGATCCGCGGACAGGGACAGGCTCGCGCCGTCGAGGCGGCGGACTTCGCCGGTCCGATCGGGCGGTGGACCTGGCTGATCGGCGGAGCGGACGACCCGCAGCGCGACCGGCGGCAGTTCCTCTCGCCCGGGAATCTCCGCGCGACGGTCGGCTCGAGACAGGACGACGGGTTCGACCCGGCCACGGGCAGCTACGTCCTCCGCAGCCGGGCCGGGCAATGCCGCTTCGAGCTGCGCCCGGGACCGGACGGGCTCAACCACCCGGTGGTTCATGTGCTTGGCGGGTGGCGCGGAGCGGTGACCGTCTCGTGCGACGGGCTGGGCGTACGGGAGATCGTCGAGCTGCCCGACGGGGTGCTCTTCGTGGTCCCCGCCGCCGTGAAGCGTCCGGCCGTGGTGGAGTTGTCCGGCACGCCGGACCCGCTGGCGTACGGGCCGGACGGCGAGGTGAAACTTCCGTAAAGCCCGGAGTTTCGGCGAGCCGACGTCGCGAGCGTCCCGTAAAAGCGGGAGGTCCGACGGCGTCCCCGGCGTGTGGAAGTCCGCAACTCTTTACATTGAATCAAGATGCGGACTGTCCTGACCGATACTGACTGCGGACCCTCGGCACGCGTCGCCTGCGCCGCTTCGGCGGCGATGCGGGGGTTTGACACGCTCGTATCGAGACGGGAGAATGCACCACCGCGCCGCGTGGACCCGGAGCGTCCCGGCCGGGGGGAGCCCTCCCGCGCGGCGGCGTCGCATTCGGAGCCGTAAAACGTTGACTGAGTCGACCGGGGCAGACGCTAGAATAACGGAACGTCCATGATTTCCAGGACCAGACCCTTGCGGAGCTGCGTGAGCATGAAACGAGTCTTCTCCATCGCGGCGCTGGCTGCGGCGGTGCTGCTCAGCGGATGCACCGAGATCACGTCCGACCTGTTCAAGACGGACAAGTACCGCCTGATGTCGCCGGACAAAATCATCCGCAAGCCCGATCGCGCACCGATCAACCCGATCCTCCCGAGCATCGGCATGGTCGACCAGACCGAAGATCTGGTCCCCGGGGCGACCTTCCCCCGTCCGGGCGACTGGACCTACGCCGAGGAGGACTACGTTATCGGCGCCCGGGATGTGGTGGACATCGGCGTCCAGGACCTCTACACGCAAGGGCTCGAGACGGTCCTGCGCCGCGAGGTCAGCGAGACGGGCTTCATCGACCTGCCGCTCGTCGAGCAGCGCGTCAAGGCGGCCGGGCGGACCGCCGAGGATCTCAAGGACGCCATCCGCGACGCCTACAGCCCGAACATTCTGCGCGACCCGCAGGTGTCGGTCTCCGTCGTCGCCCGGCGTCAGGACACCTTCTCCATGCTCGGGGCGGTGGCGCGTCCAGGGACGTACAACCTCGTCCGCCGGGACATGCGCCTGCTCGAGGCGCTGGCGATGGCGGGGGGGATCACCCAGGCGAACATCCGCTACATCTACGTCATCCGCCAGGAACGTGCCCGTCCGGGGGGGGACAAGCGCCCCGAGGCCGGGGCAGACGGCGGGTTGCCCGTGCTTCCGCCCCTTCCGGAGATTCCCGAGGAGGAGGAGGACGCCGAGGCGCAGCCGGACGAGGAAAAGGACGACGAGCAGGACGACGTCGACCGCGCCATGGAGGAACTGGGCGACCTGATGCCCGGGACCGCCCCGGCCCCGAGCGTCGAGACGCCGCGGCTCAATGACACCGGCGCCGAGGGCGCCGCTGCGCCTGCGGAGTCGGGGGCGGACCCGAAGCCCCAAAGCCCCGCGGGCAAGGACGTCAAGTGGGTCTACTCCAACGGTCGATGGGTGCCGGTCGCTCGGGCGAAGTCCCCCACGGCGACCCAGCCCGGCCCGGCCGACCGAACGAAGGAAACGCCCAAGGACGACCCCTTCGGATGGGCGAAGATGCAGACCGAGGGGCTCTCGCGGATCGTGGCGATCAATCTGAACAAGCTCCGCCAGGGGGACCCGCGGATGAACGTCGTGATCCGCGACAACGACGTCGTGCAGATTCCGACACTCGAGATCGGCGAATTCTACGTGATGGGTGAGGTCGCCCGTCCGGGCGTCTACTCGCTCACCGGACGGAAGGTGACCGCGAAGATGGCGTTGGCGGCGGCGGGCAATCTCGCGCCGCTCGCCTGGCCGGAGAACTCCGTGCTCATCCGCCGCGTAGGAAACAACCAGGAGCAGTTGATCCCCCTGGACCTCGAAGCGATCTTCCGGGGCGACCAGCCGGACGTGTTCCTTAAACCCAATGACGTGCTGGCGATCGGGACGAGCTGGCAGGCGCCGTTCATGGCCGTGTTGCGCAACGCCTTCCGCTTCACGTACGGGTTCGGGTTCATCTGGGACCGGAACTTCGCCGAGTATCTCCCGGTGACGCCCACGAGCGACCGTTTCACCCGCCTCTAGGCCCGCTGACGTGACCGAGACGACGCGACAACCCGACGAGGGCGGCTCCCGCCGGGAGCGCCGGCTGGCCGATCTGGTCGCCCCCACGCCCGAGCCGGTCAGCGCCAAGACCTGGCCGCGGGAGACGTGGACCAAGATCGGCGTCCTCGGGCTGCTGTTCGCGATCCTCAACTGGTGGCAGTTCGACTACCTCTTCCAGCGATGGACGAAGGACCCGAACTGGCATCACTGCTTCCTGATTCCGCTGTTCAGCCTTTATCTGCTTTACGTCCACCGGGCGCGGCTGTTCGAGACCCCGCGCAAGAGCAGCATCTGGGGGCTCCCGATCATGCTGCTGTCGCTGGTGGTCATCGCGGTCGGCCCGTTCCAGTCCTACTGGATCAGCAACATCGGGCTGGTGATGCTGCTGTTCGGGCTCGTGCTGTACATGGCGGGGTGGCGGGTCATGGCGATCGCGTGGGCGCCCATCGTGTACCTGGTCCTGGCGATGCCCCTGCCCGGTCTGCTGTACAACGAGATCGCGGTGCCCCTTCAGAACCTCGCCGCCCGATGGTCCGGGGCCCTTCTGCGGGCCTTCGGGGTCAAGATGCAGGTCTCCGCGTCGCACATGAACGTCGTGAGCGTCTCGGGCGAGCTTCACGGGCTCACGGTGGCCGAGGCGTGCAGCGGGATGCGCAGCCTGATG
>CAYTQL010000186.1:0-6344 GCA_964439555.1 uncultured Planctomycetaceae bacterium
GGGACGCGAACGTCCCCGGGCCCGGGAGCGTGATCCTCGCCTCGACCGACCGGGCCCAGCAGATCTGGCTGGATGATTCCACCGTGGCCTTCCAGCCCCATGGGCGGGACCGGCAGGTCTTCCGCATTCTCTCGCTGACCGACGGGTCCAGTCGCGAGATCGGCGGCGATCTCCGCTCCTTCTGCGAGGCGACCGGGACCGCCGCGGCGTTCCGCAGCCCGGAGGGGACCGATCCCGAGGACGCCGTCAAACGCCGGAACTGGGAATCCTGGACCCGGAGAGCGGCGACTACCGCCCGCTGCTGCACCTCCGCGAGGCGATCGAGCTGCACCCGGAGCACCCCCCGTTCGGGCGGGGCGTGGTATACTACACAAGCGCACATGTCGCCGATTCTCCGCGGAAAGGGCACGGAATGACTCATGCGCGCGCGGTGTTGCGACTCGCCGTCCTGACCGGCTTGCTGTGGGCGCCGGCCGGGGCTGTTGCGGGTTTTCAGGAAGTCAGGATCAGCGACCTGAAGGTCCTGCGCACCTCCAAGGGCTACCGCGTGACCGGCACGGTCACCGGCGCC
Organism: uncultured Planctomycetaceae bacterium; assembly: GCA_964439555.1. Classification (GTDB taxonomy): domain Bacteria; phylum Planctomycetota; class Phycisphaerae; order SM23-33; family SM23-33; genus CAYTQL01. Next base: position 572 of record CAYTQL010000186.1, read on the forward strand.
GGGCTCAACCAGGTCGGCGTGCCGGAATCCGACGTCGTCCAATTGCTGGCCGACTTCAAGATCGCCGCGGACGCAACGTACCCGGAGTTGCCCGACGGGCTGGTGATCCGCCCGCCCAAGGCGGCCGAGACGTCCTTCGCCAAGGACGGCCGGATGCTCACCCGCAAGGAACTCCATGGCGTCAACGTGAAGATCGTCACCTTCGCGTCGGTCACGCTTCGCGCGCCGACCGTGTGGCGGCGATACGGGCTGAAGGAGTGGGCGGACAAGGCGCCGAACACGGTCACGCGGAAGTTCGAGGGCCTCATCCCGCTGGAGTTCGGGGACAAGCCCGTGCGCCTCCACGCCCGGCTGCGGCACCACTTCGGCGGTCCGCACGCCGCCTGGCCGGGAATCGTCTTCCGCCATTCGCTGTGGAAGATCGGCGGAACGCTCCACGAGATCGCCCCGATCGACGTCACCGACGAGAAGCTCGGCGACCCCGACATCCTCAAGCTGCTCGAAGCCATCCGCAGGCAAGAGGCGCACATCGCGCGGCTGGAGACCGCCCGCAAAGCCGACGAGGCCGCGCTGGCGAAGCTCCAGGGCAAGTACGACGCGATCATGGCCAAGGCGTCGACCATGCCGGATACCGGGTACGCCGTGGGCATGGGCGACTTCAAACCCCACGAGCTGCACATCATCACCAACGCCGGCGGCGGCCCGTCGCTGCTCCAGGACATGTGCCCGGTCATCGGGGCGCAACGATACGGCAAGCAGGTCGAGTTGATGAAGAAAGCCGTAGCGGCCGCCAAGGAAATCATCGCAGCCGAGAAAGGCGAACTCGCCAAACTCAAGCAGAAGCTCTCGGCGATGAAGGCAAGCAAGGGACAGTGAAGGAGCCGGCCATGAACCACCATCGACGGGGACTTACGGCGTTGGCCGGCGTCCTGCTGGCGGCGAGCGCGGCCTTCGGCGGGGAGCTGGCGGGGAAGTCCGTCGCCCTGCTGGAAGTGCGGGAGGCGGAGCGCGACGGCCTGGAGGCCGGGCAGACGGGGCTCAACGGCTACGCGCTGTTCGGCGACCGACCGCCGAAGGCGCTGCTCACGGGCGACGACTACCTCGACCAGCGCTACAGCCGCGCCGCGCGGGTGCGGATGCTCCGGCAGGAGATCGACGGCCTGCGGCGCATCGGCATGACGGTCGTCGCGGCCGGGGCGGGGCGGGATGCCAAGACCTACGTGCCGCGGCTGGGCAAGCTGAGGGGCCCGAAACTGCTCGCGGCGCTTGCGGGCCTCTCCGGCGCGCCGCGAGCAGAAGAGGATGACGTGTTTGTGCTGGGCCTGCACCTCGCCGGGCTGCACCGCTTCCCGGACGCCGCGGCGCTGCGGGAGGACGTCGCGGCGCTCGACGGCGGCAAGAGCCGGCTCGATCTCATCCGCGCGCTGCTGGGCTCGACCGAGTACAAGCGGCGCCGAACCACGAATCGCCAGTTCGTCCGGGATGCGTTCCAACTCGCCGCGGGGCGCGAACCGACCCGCGCCGAGGCGTCCAAGGCCGCGTCCGCCCTCGACGGCGGCGCCAAGCGACTTTCGGTTCTGCCCGGCGGGGAGGACCTCGGTGCGAAGGGCGCCACGCCGAAGCCCGCGCCCCGACCCGACGCCGACCCCGAAGGACCGGACGACCAGTCCGGCGCCGATGACGGTAAGCAAATCGACCTCCGCCGCGTAAGTGACGACGACCGCGGCACGCCCGCGAAGGTCCGGAAGGGCAAAAGGCTCTTCCGCGAGGATTTCGACGGCAAGCTGAGCGGTTGGAAGACCCACGAACTGGACGACGTGGAGGTCGACGACGGCAAGCTGACCTACGAGATCGACGACGAGGAGGGCTACCTCGCCTACGGCCGGGCGGTGCCAATGGACGGCGTGGAGATCGCCTTCCGCGGTCGCTGCGACAAGCCGGGCTTTCTCGTGCTGCTCCGCGCGGCCGACGGCTCGGTCGTGGGAGCGGACCTGGGCGGGCCGAAGAACGAGAGGCTCCGCCTCTTCGGCGGCGAGGCGTCCAGGCCGATCGCGCAGGTTCGCGGCGCGGTGTTCCGGAAGAAGGCGTGGTGCGTCTACCGCATCCGCATCGCCGGCCGGCGGATCGAGGTCTCGGTGGACGGCAAGCGCCTTGGCGGGGCGCCGCTCACCGCCCGCGGGGGTTCGGGCGTGTTGACGATCTCCGGCGGCGAGGACGACTACGGCATCGACTGGATCACCGTCCGCCGCCTGGCCGCGGAGTAGTCGGCGCGGACCGGCTCAGTCCAGCAGGTCGCGGACGGAGATGAGCCCGACGAGGGCGTCGTCCTCGACGACGGCGAGGTGGCGGAGGCGCCGCTCGGCCAGCAGGGCGCGGCAGTCGTCGACGGTCGAACCCAGCGAGCAGGTGACCACCGGGGCCGTCATCACCTCCGAAAGCGCCGTGCTTGCCGGGTCCAGCTCCCGGGCGACCACGCGGTGGAGCAGGTCCCGCTCGGTGAAGATTCCGGCGACCCCGCGCTCCGACATGACGATGACGGATCCGACCTTGCCCTCGTCCATCATCGTCGCCGCCTCGAAGACCGTCGTCTCGGGCGGCGCGACCAGTACGTCCGGGCCCTTGTCCATCAGAATGTCTTCGACGGTGCGTGGCATGGGGGTCAGCGACATCGCCATATAGCGACGTAGCGATCAGCGACGCAGCGGTGTAGCGGCGGGCGGCGTCGCGCGGCGGTTCTGGTGAAGTATAGGTTTCGTGATTGTCGCAGGTCGCGATGACCTCGCGGCGCGGGTGGTCGGCCGCGCGTCGCTACTCGCCGTCGTTCAGTTCGTACTCGACGCTGTAGGCGTCGCCGTCGAATTCGGTGTGCACCTTGTGGCCGGTGTTCTGAAAGATGGTGAGCATCGCCTTGTTGGCGGGAAGGACCTTGGCGTAGAAGCGCTTCACGCCGCGTTGCTTGGCGATCTGGGTGATGTACTCCAGCAGGAAGGTGCCCATGCCCTTGGCCTGCCACTCGTCCTGGACGATGAACGCCACCTCGGCCGAGCCGGTCTTGGGGTCGAGGAAGTACTGGGCGATGGCGACGATTTCCTCCTCGCCTTCCGGCCCGGGGACCACGCCGACGATGGCGAGGTCCTGGTGGTAGTCGATGTTGGTCAGCCGCTGGACGTCCTTGTGCGGGAAGGTGATCGTGCCGGTGAAGTAGCGGTACCGCACGGAGTTGGGGCTCAGGGAGTAGAGCATCTCCTTCAGGGCCGGCTCGTCGGTGGGCTTGACGGGGCGGAAGAAGATCTGCGTCCCGTCGCGGAGGGTGTCGTAGCGCTCGAGCTCCTCGGGGTAGCGGACGTGCTCCCACGCCAGCTCGATCTGATCCTCCGAGAGGTACTTCCGCTGCTTGGCCGCCTGGATCAGCTCGTTGCGGAACTTCGGATGCGCGATGTTGATCAGCGCCAAGGCCCGTTCCCGCAGGCTCTTGCCGTGGAGATAGCCGATCCCGTACTCGGTGACCACGTAGTGAACGTCCCCGCGGGTGGTCACCACGCCGGCGCCCTCGGTCAGGTGCGGGACGATGCGGGAGATCTCCCCCTCCCGGGCGGTCGAGGGCATGGCGATGATCGCCTTGCCCCCGCGCGACGCCGCGGATGAAGTCCACCTGCCCGCCGATGCCGGAGTAGATGCGATAGCCCAGCGAATCGGAACAGACCTGCCCGGTCAGGTCCACCTCCAGCCCCACGTTGATGCCGACCATCTTGTCGTGCTGGGCGATGACGAACGGGTCGTTGACGTACTCGCTGGGGTGAAACTCGAAGAAGTTGTTCGCGTCGACGTAGTCGTAGAGCCGCTTCGAGCCCATGCAGAAGCTCGCGACGATCTTCCCGCGATTCAGCGTCTTCTTCGAGCAGGTGATCGCCCCGCACTCGATCAGGTCGATGATCCAGTCGCTGAACATCTCGGTGTGGACGCCGAGTTCCTTCTTGTCGCGGAGGCTCTCGGCGAGGGCCTGGGGGATCCGCCCGATGCCGCACTCGATCGTGCTCCCGTCCTCCACGAGGCGGGCGAGGTTCTGCCCGATCATCCGCAGCGTCTCGTCGAGGACGGGCACGTCGGTCTCGATGACGTCCTCGTCGTGGGCGATGAGCATGTCGATTCCGCTGACATGGATGAAGCTGTCGCCGAAGGTCCGGGGCATCCGCTCGTTGACCTGGGCGATGACGTACCGGGCATTGGCGGCCGCGGACTTGACGATGTCCACCGAGACCCCCAGCGAGCAGAGCCCGTGCGCGTCGGGCGGGGTCACCGCGATCAGCGCCACGTCGATGGGCACCCGCCCGGACTCGAACTGGCGGGGGATTTCCGAGAGGAAGATCGGCGTATAGTCGCCGATGCCCTGTTCCATCGCGTCGCGGACGTTGTCGGCCACGAAGAAGCTGTTCATCTTGAACTTCTCGGCGAACTGCTCCGAGGCGTAGGGCGCAGCGCCCATCGTCAGGAGGTGGACGACGTGGCAGTCCTCGACGTGCGGGGCGTGGGTCACCAGCGACTCGACCAGGTGCTGCGGCTGCCCGCAGCCGGTGCCGACGAAGATGATGTTCCCGGGCTTGATCAGCTTCATCGCCTCCGCGGCGGCGCCGATCCGGTCGGCGTATTTCTCTGTCCAGTCGAAGTTGGTCATAGTCGTTCTTCAGCAGGATAAAAGGGATGAAGGGGATCCGGCAATCACATGCTATTCGTCAGACGCCGCGGGACGCCGGTTCGGTCGTTCGAGCCGGCGCACCTTCAGGCGCGTCTGCCCGAAATTCAGCAGCAGGCCGACGGGCAACTCCGTCGCGGCAAGGTAGTTCAGCACCTGCGCCGCGTGCACCGGGCACAACGCTTCGACGGCCTTGATCTCCACCAGAACGCAGTTTTTCACGATCAGGTCCGCCACGTACTCGCCCACCGTCTCGTCCTGGTACACGGTGCGCATCGGCGCCTGCTGCGAACCCCGCAGGCCCCGGCGCCGCAGTTCACAAGCCAACGCTTTCTCATAGACTTCTTCCAGGAATCCGCACCCGAGCGTGTTGGACACCTCAAACGCCGCCGCGAGGATCCGCTCGGTCAGCTCTTGATGAACCCGTCGTCGTCTCGGCTCGCTCATGGTCTCGTTCTTTGCCGGATGGAGAGGATGAAGCAAGCGCGGCCCCTCCTGGGGCAGATACTGTGACGTCGCCCGAAAACCGTTGGGCCCGGCCGGCGGTCCTCGAGTGCCGGTGTCGTTGTCTCTATCACGTCGTTATCCCCTTCACCCCTTCATCTTGCCGACAGCAGGCTAACTGGTCTCGGCGATCGAGATTCGTGCGTCGACGGCGATGGGGGTGGTGCCTTCGGGGCCCACGACGTAGGGGTTGATGTCCATTTCCTGGATCTGCGGGAATTCGGTGACCAGTTGGCTGAGCCGCTGCAATCCCTCGGCCACGGCGTCGATGTCGAGGGATTCCTCCTCGCCGCGTCCCTGGAGGAGCTGGTAGGTCCGCGTGGTGTGGAGCATTTCCCTTGCTTCCTCGTTCGTGACGGGCGCGAGATGGAACGCCACGTCCTTGAGCACCTCCACGAGCACGCCGCCGACGCCGAACATCATCAGCGGCCCGAAGCGCGGGTCGCGGTTCATCCCGAGCACGAACTCCTGCCCTTTGGTGACCATCTCCTGGACGAAGACCCCGAGGATGTCCGCCTCGGGCACCTTCCGCGGGATGCGGTACATCATCAGGTCGAAGGCGTCCATGACCTCCTGGCG
>CAYTQL010000187.1:0-6285 GCA_964439555.1 uncultured Planctomycetaceae bacterium
CACCGAGGTGCGCCTCTTCAAGCTCACCCATGCCGACGCCGAGACGCTCCAGCCGATCCTCGAGGACGTCTTCGCCGAGGACGAGGCCGGCGAGCCGGAAACCGAGGGCCTCCGCACGCACGTCACCCGCCTGCGGACAGCGCTGAGCAAGAAGAAGCCCAAGGCCACCGACCTCCCCAAGGCCCGCGCGGCGCTGACGATCCGCGCCGACGAGAGCACGAACGTGCTTGTCGTGGCCGCCCGGAGCGACGTGATGCCGCTGATCGCCGACGTGGTCCGGCGCATGGACATCCCCGGCGCGGGCGATCTGTCGGTCGTGCGGTTCTACCCGCTCGACGAGGCCGACGCCGCCGCCACGCGGGAGGTCATCCAGGAACTCTACGAGGGGCCGAACGCCGAGAAGATTCGCGACGAGGACAAGCCGACGATCTCCGTGGACGTGCGGACCAACTCGTTGATCGTCTCGGGCTCGTCCAAGACGCTTGCGGTGATCGAGTCGCTGCTCAAGAAGCTCGACGTGACCGCGGCCGACCCGTCCTTGAAGCTGGCGGTAATCTTGCTGGAGCACAATGATGCGGCCGAGGTCTCGCAGATGCTCCAGGAGGTCTTCGACGCGCGCCTCGAAGCCAAGACCCTCCGCGGCGAGAAAGCGCTGGCCGCCGACAAGGTGTCCGTGCTTCCCGACGCGATGACCAACGCACTGATCGTCTCGGCCGGGTCGGAGAACCTCGAGCTCATGCGGGCGCTGGTCAAGAAGGTGGACGTCAAGCCCACCGCCGACAAGGGCACGGTGAAGCTCTACCCGCTCGTTCGGGCCGACGCCCAGCGGGTCGCCGAGATGCTTCGCAGCCTGATCCAGCAGGGGCTCTACAAGCCTGGCGCGGCGGACGACTCGGCCACCGCCCGCGCCCGCGGGCAGGTCGCCATCGCGGTGGACCTGCGGACGAATACGCTGATCCTTTCGGCGAGCCCGGAGAACATGGCGGTCCTCGAGCACATCATCAAGAACGTCGAGGGCAGCAAGGACTTCAACCTGCTCGGCGACGTGCGGCTCTTCGCCCTCCAGCGTGCGGACGCGACCAAGCTCGCCCCGGTACTCCAACAGTTCTTCAACGCCAAGCGGGCGGCCGAGCAGGCCACCGGCGCCACCGGGCGGACCCTCCCGGTGACCATCGTCGCCGAGCCGCGGGCCAATACGCTGCTCGTCGCCGGCGACCGCCAGGCGTTCTCGGCGGTCGAGGGCATGCTCAAGCAGTTCGACGCCGAGAAGGTCGCCGCGGCCGGAGAGTTCGAAATCTTCCCGCTGGAGCACGCCACCGCGGCGACGCTCCAACCGACGGTCGAGCAACTGCTCAGCCAGCGCGCGACCCGCGGGCAGACGAAGGAGCCGGTGACCGTTCTGTCCGACGCGCGGGCCAACGCCCTGATCATCGGGGCGACCGCCGAGGACATGAAGATCGCACGGGCCCTGATCGAGCGGCTGGACGTTCCGGCGGACAAGGAAGGCAAGAACCTGCGAATCTTCCCGCTGGAAAAGGCCGACGCCGCCCAGGTCGCCGAGACGATCCGCAGCCTCTACCAGAACCAGGAGACCGGGCCCACCGTCAGCACCGACGAGCGGATCAACGCCGTCGTCGTCAGCGCCGGGGCGGCGGACCTGAAACGCATCGAGGAGCTGGTCGACCAGCTTGACCGCGGGAAGGTCGCCCGGGTGACCGAAATCCGCGTCTTTCCGCTGGAGCACGCCCAGGCGTCCGAGCTGGCCGAGATTCTCATGGACACGCTCACCAACAAGCCCAAGTCCATGACCTCGGTGAGCCCGAACCGCCAGACCCTGCTTCAGTTCATCGCCCGCTCGCCGCAGGGCAAAAAGCTGGTGACCACCGCCCTCCAGGAAGGGCTGCTGATCACCCCGGACGTGCGGACGAACCTGCTGATCGTCGCGGCGCCGGTCGATGCGATGCCGCTGCTCAAGAGCCTGATCGAATCGCTGGACGCCACGAGCCCGCGGACGGCGGAGATTCGCGTCTTCCACCTCACCAACGCCGACGCCCGCAGCATGGCCGAGGTGCTCCGCCAGTTGTTCAAGCTCGAAGGCGGGGACAACGAGAAGGCGGTCCGCTACACGCTCTCGACCACCCGCCCGGCCGGGGGCGAGCCCAGCGCCAACGTCGGCACCGCCGAACAGGACGCCCTGAGCGTGACGGTGGACCTGCGGACCAACTCCCTGCTGCTCGGCGGCACGGAGCAGCAGGTGATTATGGCCGCGAAGGTCATCGAGGAGCTCGACGCGGCCGAGAGCCAGGAACGGGTGACGAAGATCTTCCGCCTCCGCAACGCCCGCGGGAATGACGTCCAGACCGCTCTGCGGAGCTTCCTGGACCAGGAACGCCAGCGGCTGCTGAACACCCTCGGGCCGGAGCGCGTCGGCGCCGCCCAGCGCCTGCTGGAGCAGGAGGTGGCGATCGTCGCGGTCGGCACCGAGGGCGAGGCGACCAACTCCAACACGCTGCTGCTCTCGGCGAGCCCGCGGTACTTCAAGACCATCGAGGGCATGATCGGGGAGTTGGACCGCCAGCCCGCCCAGGTGCTCATCCAGGTGCTCCTGGCCGAGGTGAAGCTCACCGACCAGACCGACCTGGGCTTCGAGTGGACCCACCAGGGCCGGGCCGGCGGGGCGGACGTGACCACGGGCGCCGACTTCGGCGTCCAGGCGGAGATCAACCGCTCAGGCGGCTTCTCCGTGGCGGTGACCGGTTCGGACCTGAGCTTCTTCCTGCGGGCCTTGCAGTCGCAGGGGAGGCTGAAGATTCTCCAGCGCCCGCAGATCATGGCCTCGGACAACCAGCTCGCGACGATCAACGTCGGCCAGCGGGTGCCCTTCATCCGCGATTCCCGCATCACCGACCAGGGCACCACGCTGAACACGATCCAGTACGAGAGCGTCGGCGTGAACCTCACGGTGGTCCCGCGGATTGACGACGACGGGTTCGTCCGCCTAGACGTGGACCAGGAGATCGAGTCGCTGACCAACTCGACCATCCCGATCACCGAGGGCGTGAACGCGGCGATCATCGACTCCCGCACCGCCCAGACGACCGTCACCGTCCAGGACGGGCACACGGTGGTCATCGGCGGGATCATCCGCACGAAGGACGAGCAGAACGAGAGCAAGGTGCCCGTCCTCGGCGACCTGCCGCTGATCGGCAACGCCTTCCGCTCCACGAAGAACACCAAGGAGCGCAGCGAGCTGCTGATCATCCTCACCCCGCACGTCATGCGGACGCCCGATGCGGTGGACGACGCCACCAACCGCCAGATCAAGCGACTCAACGACGCCCGGGACATGCTCCAGAAGTACGACCGGAACGAGCTGCTCAAGCTGATGGAGGAACTCGGGCACACCGGCACGCACGACCCGGCGTGGGACCGCCTGCTCAAGGAGGCGGTCAAGGTGGAAAAGAACCCGGAGGAGGCAAAGAAGGACGCCTCCGAGCCCGTCCCCGTCGAGCAGCTCCGCGAAGAGGTGGAGATGAAGGCCGTCAGCGAACCGGACGACCGCAAAGCCCCGGCCGGGCAGCGGTAAGGCCCGGCGATGCGACGTGCGGGTCCGAGAGAGCGAGTCGTGGTCTGGGCGGCGCTGGTCGTCGTCGCGGGCGGGTGCGCCCCGCCCGGCGTGCGGCGTCCGGCGCCGGTGGCGCAGGTGGACAACATCACGCTGCTGGCGATGCCCGCCCCGGCGCACCTCGACTCCCGCCCCGGCGCCGACGGGCTTCGGATCGATGCACTGTACTTCTTCCAGGCGGATAAGCCCGACCCGGTGCTCGTCGACGGGGCGCTGAAAGTGATGATGTACCAGGACGCGGCGGGCCCGGAGCTCAGCGACGCCGAGCCCCTGCACACCTGGGAGTTCTCCTCGGGCGAGCTGGAGCGCATGGCGGTGCGGAAGACCATCGGCTGGGGCTACCAGCTCCTCCTGCCCTGGGGCAACCGTCCGCCCCGCCCGAACACGCGCCGCCTGACTCTCGTGGTGCAGTACGCCCCCCCGCAGGGCCGCCCCGTCTACTCCGCCCCGACGAGCCTCTTCGTGGGAAGCTGATATCGAGCGGGCGGCGGCGTCCTCCGCCCCATTGCAGCGCCGGGGTGTTTCTTCCCCTCCTCGAAGGGATATAATAGCGGCTTTGCGGAGCATGCCATGCAGGTCAACGTCAACGGAGAACCGCGCGAGCTGCCGGCTGACGCCACCGTCACCGCGCTCGTCGAATCCATGGGCCTCGAGCCGCGACGGGTCGCCGTCGAGCGGAACAAGGAGCTTGTGCCGCGCTCCCGGCACGCCGAGACGCCGTTGCAGGACGGCGACGTGCTGGAGGTGGTCACGCTTGTCGGCGGCGGATGAGACCCGCGCCCAAGGAGAAAGCGAACATGACCGGAATCCTGATGGGGGTGGCGTCGGTGGGCACGTTCTTGAGCTTCGTGCTGACGGTCGGCGTCATCAAGGGCGCCGATACGGAATTGCGCGTCCCCGCCGGTTGCCTGATTGTAGCTGCCGGGCTGGTCTGGCTCGCGAAGGCCGTCAGCCACGTCGGAGACTCTCTCGCCTCGCGCCGCAGCGAGAAGGAGACCTCTGACGAAGAGAGATTGGAGCTGGGAAGATGACACCGTTGAAGATCGGCCAGTTTGAGATCGGCAATCGCCTGTTCGTCGGAACGGGCAAATACGAGACGTACGAACTGATGCGCGACGCCCTGGACGCCTCCGGTTGCGAGGTGGTCACCGTCGCCGTCCGCCGGGAGCGGATGGTCGATGAAGCCGGGCGGAACATCCTGGAGTTTCTCGACCCGCAGAAATACACGCTGCTGCCCAACACGGCCGGATGCTTCAGCGCCGAAGACGCCGTGCGGACGGCGCGGCTGGGGCGGGAACTGCTCGAGGGGCTCGAAAACCCCGGTGCGGGGTGGGTCAAGCTGGAGGTCCTCGGGGACCGCAAGACGCTGCTGCCGGACCCCGTCGGCACGCTCGAGGCGCTGGAGACGCTCAAGGGCGAGGGCTTCACGGTTCTCTGCTACACCACGGACGACCCGGTCATCGCCCAGCGTCTCCAGGCCGGCGGGGCGGACGCGGTCATGCCGGCCGGGGCGCCCATCGGCAGCGGGCAGGGCATCCTCAACCCCTGGAACCTTCGGATCATCCTCGAGCAGCTCAAGGAAGAGGACGCGAAGTACCCGATCATCGTCGACGCCGGCGTGGGCACCGCAAGCGACGTCACCGTCGCGATGGAACTCGGCGCAGACGGCGTGTTGCTCAACACCGGCATCGCCGGCGCGCAGGACCCCGTGACGATGGCGCGGGCGATGCGGGCGGCGCTGGAGGCGGGCATCCTCGCCCGCCGTTCCGGGCGCATCCCCCGCAAGCTCTACGCCACCGCCAGCTCGCCCGTGGACGGGGTGATCGGGACGTAGCGGCGGCCCGGGACCCGGTCGATGGAGCGCGAATGCTGCGGAACGACGGAGCGCGGCTTGCGACCCGTTCAGCAGCGTCGCCCCCGGGACCGGACGCGGCGAGAGCCCGGCGTCGACGGGTCTTCAGGGGGGCTTCCCGGGTTGCGGCGGGGGCGGGCAAGGCGAAATTCGCAGTTCGCAATGGCGTCATCATGGACCGTCGAACGAGAATCTGTCTCTGGATCATCCTGATCGGACTGGCGAATTTCGTGGTCTACTCGATCCTCTATACCTTCATCGGGGGCGAGGCGGTCAACGGGCGGGTCGTCCTCGCCGACGGGGGGCGCGAGTACTTCCTCCAGAGCGGGCGGCAGGTGCCGCGATGGGTCTTCCTTTACAGCGGCGTTCACAGCATCAGCATCTGGCCGACCGTCGCGGCCGTGCTGCTGGCGATGCTCACGCTCGCCAAGGAGCGCATCGTCTCCTCCATGCGGCGGACCATCATCCGCGGGCGGACCTTCATCACCGTGCTGGCAACGTTGATCACGTTCGGGACCATCGTGATCACGATCTGGTTCGTGCTCCAGTTCGTCCGGCAGATCAGCACCCCCGCCCCGGCGCCGAGGGTCCCGCCGATCGGGAGCCGGCGCTGATGCCGCCGACCGTCGAGGAGATTCTCGCCCCGGACGGGCTCGTCGCCCGGCGGATGGAGGGCTACGAGCACCGCGACGAGCAGCTCCAGATGGCCGCGGCGGTGGCGGAGTGCTTCGCCGGCTCCGAGCACCTGATCGTCGAGGCCGGCACCGGGGTCGGCAAGAGCTTCGCCTACCTCGTCCCGGCGATCCTC
>CAYTQL010000188.1:0-6275 GCA_964439555.1 uncultured Planctomycetaceae bacterium
CATCGAAAAGAACACCACCATCCCCACCGAGAAGAAGGAGGTGTTCTCCACCGCGGCCGACAGCCAGACCGAGGTGACCATCCACGTCCTCCAGGGCGAGCGGCAGTTCGCCAAGGACAACCGCACGCTCGGACGGTTCAACCTCACCGGCATCCCGCCGGCGCCGCGGGGCGTCCCGCAGATCGAGGTCACCTTCAAGATCGACGCCAACGGCATCCTGAACGTCTCGGCGAAGGACATGGCCACGGGCAAGGAGCAGTCCATCGAGATCAAGGGCTCCTCCGGGCTGGATGAGTCCGAGATCGAGAAGATGCGCCAGGACGCCGAGGAGCACGCTGAAGAGGACGAGAAGCGCCGCGAACTGGTCGACCTCAAGAACCAGGGCGACGCGATGGCCTACCAGATGGAGAAGATGCTCAAGGACCAGGGCGAGAAGGCTTCCGCGGAGGACCGCGGGAACATCGAATCGGCCATCCGCTCGCTCCGCGAAGCCCTCAAGGGCGACGACGCCGACGCGATCAAGCGGAATATCGAGACCCTCGAACAAGCGTCCCACAAGGTCGCCCAGGCGATGTACGAATCCGCCGGCGCCCAGCCCGGCGCCGCCCAGGCGGACGCCGCACCGGGTCCGCAGCCCGAAGGCGCCGAGGGCGGCGAAAGCGAAGGCGGCGAGGACGAGGACGTCATCGACGCCGAGTACGAGGTCAAGGAGTAGCCCCGCCGCAGGGCTCTTCACGTCGCGCCGCGTGCGCGGCGATGATATAGATCAGGCCGGACGCTCTGAGTCAGGGCGTCCGGCCTTGTTTTCAGAGCGGTCCCGGAACGTGACGGGCGCTGTTGCCTCGGCGAGCATCCGCCGGGCGGCAGGCCGCGGGACGGTCCGGAGTCGCTCCATGTCTCCCGCCGCCGGTTCTACTGTTCTTCGTGGATGATGCGGATGTACCCCTGGTTGCGGGCGCGGAAGGCGCCCGTGTCGAGGTCCCCGTCGTCGAAGAGCTCGTCGACCGCCGCCATCTCGGCGCGGGTGCGGTCCGGCTGGTAGACCGAGACCCCCGAGTGATACCCGAACTGCCCGTAGTCCCAGTCCCACTGCCCGCCGATGGGCGTCGGCTCGTCCCACCCGAACTCGCCGAGCAGCTCGTCGAGCCCCTCGGGCAGCTCGCCCGGCGTGCGATCGCCCGGCCAGGTCTCCGTTCGCGTGACGTACCGCTGGATCGAATCGACGGCGGTGTTCAGGTTGGTCACGAACGCCTGGTTGCGGGCGTCCTCGGTGCGCATCTGCACCGCCGGAACGGCCGCCATCGCCACGATGCCCAGCAGCACGACGACAATGAGCACCTCGACGAGAGTAAACGCGCGTCGAACGGAGTTGACGGATATGCAGCGCAATCGGGTGTCCTCGATTCCGAGCGTCCGAGGTATTTATCGTCGCGTCCGGGGTCCGGGTTTAGCCGCTTCCGGAAGCCCCGCCGGAAGCGGCGCGCTTGTTTCGGCGGCGCGTCGCGCCTAGTATCCCCTTACACCGTCAATGTTTGGGGAGAATATCATGGCAATCCGCGTCAAGAAGATGCGCGTGTGGGTCGCCCCGCTGAAGAATCGTCCGGGCGGACTCGCCGAAAAGCTCGCGCCGCTTTCCGAGGCCGGGGCGGACCTGCAATTCGCCCTCGCCCGCCGCCAGACCAAGACCAAGGGCGTGGTCTTCGTCTCCGGGCTCAAGGGCGCCAAGCAGCTTCGCGCCGCCCGGGAGAACGGGTTCGAGCAGAGCGAGTCGCTGCATGCCCTGCGGGTCGAGGGCGGCAACGCCGGCGGGCTGGGCGCCCGGATTTCCGAAGCCCTGGCCGGCGCGGGGATCAACATGCGCGGGCTCAGCGCCGGAGTCGTCGGCAGCAAGTTCGTGATGCACGTGGCCTTTGATTCGGCCCAGGACGCGGGCAAGGCGTCGCGCATCCTGCGGAAGATGTAGCCCGTTCCGCCGGGCCCACTTGACGCGCCGCACAGCGTCGGGGACAGTGGCCCGGATGAAGACAGGGCAAATCCGTGTGACATTCGAGCCGACCGGACGGTCGGTGTCCATCCTCCCGGGCTCCAGCGTGCTCGAGGCGGCCGGACGGGCCGGGCTGGCGATCGAGACCCCCTGCGGCGGCGCGGGGACCTGCGGTAAATGCCGCGTCCGACTGATCGAGGGCGCCGGGGAACCCAACGCCGCCGAACGGGCCGCCCTCCCGGAGGAGCAACTCGACGCCGGATGGCGCCTCGCCTGCCAGACGCACCTCGACGCCGAGGCTCGCGTGGAAATTCCCGCCGAGAGCCTCTTCGGCGACCGGCACCGCATTCTCACCGCCTCGGCCGCCGGGACGACCGAACTGCGCGCCGCGGTCCGTAAGCAGTACGTGGAACTGCCCGAGCCCACGCTCGCCGACGACGCGGCGGACCTGCTCCGCCTGGAGCGGGCGATCGGGCCCTTCGAAGTCCCCCTCGAGCTGATGCGCCTGCTCCCGCAGCGGCTCCGCGGCGCGGGCTGGCGGGGCACCTGCGTCCTGGCCGACGGACGCCTGGTGGACTTCGAGCCGGGCGACACCACCGATCGATGCCTCGGCGCGGCGATCGACGTGGGGACCACCACGCTGGTCGGCTCCCTGCTGGACCTGACGAGCGGGCGCGAGCTCGCCCTGCTCAGCGCCGTCAACCCGCAGGTGAGCTTCGGAGACGACGTGCTGGCGCGCATCGAGCGGGCCCGGGGGAAGGCGGAAGGTCTGGCCGAGCTTCGCCGCGTGGTCATCGAGGCGATCAACGACCTGCTCGCCCGCCTCGCCGAAAAGGCGGGAACCGAGGCGGCGGAGGTCCGGGAAGTCACCGTCGCGGGGAACACCACCATGCAGCACCTGCTCTGCGGGCTGGACGTGACCCCGCTGGGCGAGGCGCCCTTCGTGCCCACCCACGCCCGCGGGCTGGACCTTCCGGCCGAGGTCGTCGGCGTAGAGATGCACCCCCGCGGGCGGGTGTACGTCTTCCCCGTCATCGGCGGGTTCGTCGGGGGGGACACCGTCGCCGGGCTGCTGACCGCCCTGGGCTCGCCGCGCGACAAGGCGGCGCTGCTGATCGACATCGGGACCAACGGGGAGATCGTCCTTTCGGCCGGGGGGAAGCTCTATGCCGCTTCCACCGCCGCCGGCCCGGCGTTCGAAGGGGCGCGGATTTCCCACGGAATGCGCGCGACGCAGGGGGCGATCGAGAAGGTCCTGCTCGCCGAGGACGTGGAACTCAGCGTCATCGGCGACGTCGAGCCGATCGGGCTCTGCGGCAGCGCCCTGGTCGACGCCGCCGCCGAACTGCTCCGCGCGGGGCTGATTACCGAGGCGGGGCGGCTCCTTCCGCCCGAGGAGCTGCCCGCCGGGCTCCCCCAGCCGCTCGCCCGCCGCGTGCGCCGCGGCGAGAGCGGCGTGGAGTTCGTCCTGGCCGAGGGCGCCTCCGGGGCGGTGACGCTGACCGAGCGAGACGTCCGCGAACTGCAACTGGCGACCGGGGCGATCCGCGCGGGCGTCCGCATGCTCCTCGACGCCGCCGGGCTCGGCGTGGACGACCTGGAGACGGTCCTCCTCGCCGGGGGGTTCGGGAGCTTCATCCGCCGGAGCAACGCCCAGCGGATCGGGCTGCTGCCCGCCGGACTGGGGCACGAAGCGGTGCAGTACGTCGGGAACGCCTCCCTCGCCGGGGCGCGATGGGCCCTGCTGAGCACCGCCGCCCGCGCCCGCGCCGAACAGCTCGCCCGCACCGCCGCCCACGTCGAACTCTCCCAGGACCCCGCGTTCCAGATGATCTTCGCCGAGGCGATGATCTTCCCGAGCAGGTAACGCCCGCGACCGGGTGCGCGACAAATTCGTGGCCGAGACGGCCGTGGGACGCATGGCCAAGATGGCCATGCCACAATACGGCCGGGCACCCCCGTGACCCGGCGAGCGCCATTGGATTTCGCGTCCCGGGGCGGCTTCGGTACAATGCGGGGCCTGTGAAGTTCCCCGCGACGACATTCAGGCTCCTGGCGCTGCTCTCGGCGTGCGCCGTCGGCGGGTGCATCTCCGCCGACCGGCTTACCGGCGCATGGGTGGCCGGGGAGATGACCGCTTTGACCGCCGGGACCCCCGCCTTCGAGGACCGCACGGTCTACGCCCCGCAGCGCAATACGGTGCAGCTCCACGCCGGGGCGGGCGAGACGACCGCGTTCCAACTGATCCTCGACGCCCCGCCCGAAGGGCTCGACGGCGTGGAGGTCCGCTTCTCCGAGCTGTACATCGCCCGGAAGCGGATCGACCCGGACGCCGTGCGCCTCTTCCGCCAGATCGTGGTCCCGGTCAGCGACTACCCCGCCTGGTACTACCGCCTGGTCAGCGAACCGCCCGCCCCGACCGAAATGTACGACGCCCTGGTCCCGCTGGGCTCCGGACCGGGCAAGCCGCCCTTCGCCCTCGACGGCGGCGAGCGACTCGCGCTGTGGGTGGACCTCAGCGTCCCCGCCCGCGCCGACGCCGGAACCTACAGCGGGACGGTCGAGGTCCACGCCGAAGGGCGGGCGCCGCAGCAGTTCGCCGTCGAGCTGAAGGTGCACGACTACGTCCTCCCGGCGACCTGGCCGATTGCGGCGGTCGGGGGCTTCCGCCACGAGACGATCTACCGCGCCTTCGTGCGCACCGGGGACGGCCGGGCGTACGTGCCCGCCCACCTGGACCGCAAGCAGCCGCGGGTCCGCGAGGGGCTGGTGATCCTCCGGCAGTTGATGCGACTCGCCCACCGCCACCGGCTGGACCTCTTCGACCGGAGCATCCACCCGGTGCTCAAGCGCGACGGGCGCGGGCGCATCCGCCTGGACTGGGACGACTACAACGCCATCGTCCGCCCGTACCTCGACGGCTCGGCCTTCGCCAACCGCGTGGGCGTGCCCGCCTGGCCTGTCCCGCTGAGCACCGATTGGCCGGACCCGGCCGACTACGGCGGCGCGGAGACCGACGCCTACCGACAGGTCGCCCGGGCGGTCCTGCGGGGCTCGGCGGACTACTTCGCCTCCGTCGCCGGACCGGGGCAGGCGTTCGTCTGGCCGGTGCGGCGGACGGTCCGCCCGGCGGCGTTCGCCGAGCATCTGGCGATGGGTCGCCTGGCCCGCGCCTCGACCCCGAACCTGCCCCTGCTGGCGACATTGCCTCACCGCGCGCCGCCGCGGACGGGCTGGACGGTTCCCGAGACCTTCCACAACGCCGCGGACATCTTCGCCCCGCCCGGTCACTGGATGGACCCGACCGTGGCGGCGCTGCGCCGCGCCGACGCCGGTCCGCTCGACGGGCTGTGGGTGAGCCCTGGCGATCCGCCGTACATGCCGAGCCTCGGGCTGCTGGACGCCCCGGCCGACGTTCGGGCCCTGCCGTGGCTGGCGATGCGCTACGACGCTCGCGGGCTGCTGCTGCCCGAGGTCCTCGACTGGTCGGGCGACCCCTTCGCCTCGCGGGCCGGGGCGTCGGGGCGCTTGTTCTATCCCGGCAAGCCGCTGGGCGTCGATGCGGTGCTCCCGTCCGTTCGCCTCAAGCGGCTGCGGCGGGGGCTCCAGGACATCGCCCTGCTGCGCGTGCTCCAGCGGCGCGGGCAGGGGTCGCTGGCGCGGGCCCTGCTGGGGGCGATGACCCGCTACGCCGGGCTGGACGCGATCGGGGATCATTACCTGGACCCGCGCCTGGACGGGTGGGTGCGCGACGCCGAGGCGTGGCGCCTCGCGCGGAAGCTGCTGGCGTGGGAAGTGACCTCCGCGGTCCACGGCGACGTCGCCGCCGGCGCCCGCCAGGACGTCCAACTGGCGTGGAAGCGCCTCGCCGAGATGACCCGGCGGGTCCGCCTCGAGCGGGTCCGCTCGCGGATGAGCCCCGCCGACGCCGACCGGCCCGCGGGCGAGCGGTCCGGGCGGCTGCGGGCGACGCTCTGGCTGGACCTGTACAACGAATACAACCGCCCCGTGGACGTGACGGTGACCCTGGGCAACCTCCCGAACGGGTGGACCGCCGCGACCGGCAAGCAGACGTTCGGCAAGCTCGCGCCGGGGCGGCGGGTCGTGGCGATTCTGGCGGCCGAGGGAGACTCGCTCCCGGTGCTCAACGCCGCGAAGCTGCCGCTCTCGGCGACGGTGCAGGTGGAGGACCACGCCCCGCGGACGCTGCGGGCGGATGTGCCCTTCGTCCTGACCGGGGCGGTGGAGACGACGCCACGGCCGCGGGCCGCAGTCACACCGCCTCACTCCC
>CAYTQL010000189.1:0-6182 GCA_964439555.1 uncultured Planctomycetaceae bacterium
CGCTTGCGGTAGCTGAGCGTCTCCACTTCTACGCGGTCGATCCACGCCTCGCCCAGCCGGTGGAGCTCCACTCCCCGCGCGATCCCGCCGAAGTGGTACCAGTCGAAGTAGCTCAGGTGCAGCGGGCAGCGATCGTAGTCGTAGCGGTTGTCCACCAGGACGATCACCTCCGAGACCCCGCCCCGCGCCGGGACGAAGTCCACCTCGAACCGGGTGAACCCGCCGACGTGGTCCCGCACCGACTTGCCGTCCACGTAGACGCGCGACCAGTGGTGCACGCCGTCGAAGATCAGCCGGTGCAGCGCCCGGTCGGCGCAGCGGACGGTGGTGCGATAGGCCGCCAGTCCGCGGGCGCCCGCGTAAGCGGGCGCGGCGTCGAAGCAGCCCGGAATCGCCATGATCTCGTTGAACTCGATGTCGCGCGGCTTGACGGAATCCGGATCGACCTCGCCGAGGAAGGCGAAGTCCCAGATGCCCGAAAGATCGGTCACGATTCGCTGGTCGTGCTCGCGGAAGCGTCGTAGCATGGTCTCTCCTCGTTTGAAGCGAGCGAGTATACGCCTCGACTCCGGCGCTGTCACGGGCGCGCCTGCCCGGGGGCGCCCGGCGGCGACGGACCACAGAGAAAGGCTCGGCGGCACGATGGAAGAACGCATCGAAACGTACCTGGACGCCTCGGCCGAGGCGATCCTCGCCTGCAAGCCGCTGGCGGGGACGCTCCGCGAGGTGGTGGAGATGGTCCTCGAAGCGCTCCGCGACGGCGGGGGGGTGCTGGTGTTCGGCAACGGCGGTTCGGCCGCGGACGCCCAGCACATCGCCTGCGAACTGGTCGCCCGGTTTCGCAAGGAACGCCGCGCCCTCCGCGTGGAGGCGTTAAGCACCGACACGTCGGTCCTCACCGCGATCGGAAACGATTACGACTTCACCCGCATCTTCTCCCGGCAGGTGGAGGCGAAGGGCAGGGCGGGCGACGTGGCGATCGGGCTGAGCACCTCGGGCAGTTCGGCGAACGTCGCGGCCGGGCTGGAGCAGGCCCGGTCGATGGGCCTGCGGACCGTCGCCTTCACCGGCGCCGACGGCGGACGCTGCGGCGAACGGGCGGATGTGACGCTGGCGATCCCGTCGGACGACACGCCGCGCGTCCAGCAGGCCCATGCTGCGCTGTATCACCTTCTCTGCGAACTGGTGGAAGAAGGCATCGCCGCCGACGAGAGCGGCTCAAGCCCCGCCCACGGGCATTGACCCCCCACGCCGGGGGGCGTCTAATGCTGCGAATCCCGAGCACCCGCCCGTTCGGGCGGACGGTCATCTATTTCAGGGAGACGCCATGATCAATTTCACCTGCGAGCATTGCGGCAAGTCGATCCGCGTCAAGGACGAGTACGGGGGGAAGAAGGGACGCTGCCCGCACTGCAAGGAGGTGGTGCACATCCCTGCCGAATCCGAGGCGCCGCCGGAGTCCGCCCGGGAAACGCCCGACGGCGGCGGGGGCGGGCGATCCCGCCAGGACGCGGCCGCGGACTTCCTCGCCGGCATGGGCGGCGCCAAGGAGGAACCGCCCGCCGAGGCGCCCAAAGCCCGCCCGGAGACGCCGGGGCGACCGGCGATCCGGGAGGAGCCGCCCGCCAAGCCCGGGACGACCGCCACGGGCCGCGGACGGCGTCCGCAGGCGCCGGTCGCTCCGGTCGCCGGAGAGGCGCGGGAAAAGCTGCCCGTCCCGGCCGCGCAGATCAACGCCCTGCTCAAGGCGTTCCGGGGGCGAGGCGGGCGCAGCTTTTTCGAGAAGGTCGAGACGGCGGCGTATTACATCGTCGCCTACGGGCTGCTGGTCATCGGCCCGCTGCTGGTCATCCTCGGCGTGGTGACGATGATCCAGGACAAGGGCGCCGCCGTGGAGCGGCTCGCCGGCGCCGCCCGGCGCGGCGGGCTGGGCGAGATGTTCGGGTACGGCTCCGGTCTGGCGGTCGAGAGCTTCCTGGACATCCTGGAAGGAAACGGCGGATGGGGCTTCGTGGCGATGGGGGTGGTGCTGCTGATCGGGCAGTACATCTTCGCCAAGCTGCGCAACAGCGCCCGCCGCCTGATCGAGCAATCGCCGAGCAGTCTTTCCAGCACCGCGCTGCCGGACTGCGTGGCGGCGCTGGCGATGGTGCTCGGGGTCGTGGTGATCGCCCTGGGGCTCTACGAGGTCGTCGAGGCGATCCGCGCCGAGAGCCTGCTCGGCGGGCTGACCGCCTTCGGGGCGATCCTCGGCGGCGGAGGCCTGCTGGTCGGCGGGGTGCTGGCGATGAACCCCGGCGCCCTGAACGTCTCGGTTCGCGCGGGGACGGGCGTGGCCGCCGAGGCGCTGGGGCTGGCGAGCTTCCTGCTGAAACTGGCGCTGCGGTTCGCGGTGGTCTTCGTCGGCGTGCTGCTGGTCTGGGCCGCCTTCATGATCGCCTCGGGCGCCATCAATGCCGCCCGGGCCGAGAGCATCCTGCCCCTGCTCGGGTCAGGCGGCGTGATCGGCGCGGTCCTGCTCTCCGGGATCAGCACCTTCGTCGCGGTGTACCTGGTCTTCCTGCTCTACCACCTGGTGGTGGACCTGGCCCGGGCGGTTTTCGACATCGCCGCCAACACGAAAAGCCCGTGAGCGCACGGCCTGGAAGCTCTGGAGCCCGGAGCCCGCAATCGTCGATACTCCGCAAATAAGGTTGACAGAACCGGTTCCAGCGCGGACCCTGTTTCTCTTTGACCGGCATGATCCGCGCCCTCCGGGCTTCGCTCCGGAGCGACGCAGGGAGGTGGCGCTATGAAACGACGATGGAGTGTCGCGGCCGTGCTGGTGGCTTGCGGATTCGCCGGATGCGCCCGGACCACCGTGTACCGACCCGATCAGCGGACCGTGGACTCCAGCAGCGGAGCCCCGGTCGAGGTGGCCCCGGAGACGCGCCTGGTCGCCAAGAGCCGCCCGCCGATTCCCGACGTGCCCGTTCCGCTGGAGTTCGGTCTCGACGAGGGTCGCTCGCGGAACTTCGCGGCCGCCGGGACCCGCTACGTCGACCACGTGTACGAAGGCTCGGCCGATAAGTTCTCCGTCGGGCGCTTCTACAAGAAGCACATGCCGGTCAACGGATGGACCCTGGTGACGGACATGTTCGTCCAGGGGCGCATCATCCAGCATTACGAGAAGGACATGGAGACCGCCCACCTGACGATCTACGATGCCGGTGGACTCGGCGGGGGGACGAAGGTGGAGCTGCAACTGTTCACGAGCGGGCGGCTGGAACGGCCGTCCTGAAGACCCGAAAGCGAATGGCATGAAGTCTCAGCGTCGTCACGAGCTCCAGCAGAACACGCTGGACGCTGAGTTGCACAAGATCGCCGCCTGGCTGAAGAAGTACGGGACGCACCTGGCCACGGGCATCCTCGCCGTGGCGGTGATCATCCTGCTGATCGTGTGGTGGACCCGCAGCGCGCATACCGCCTCCGCGCGGGCGCAGAACGACTTCCTCCAGGCGATGCGGCTGGACGACGACGAGCAGATCGAGGCGCTGCGCACCCTCGCCGACCAGTCGGACAACGACCGGATCGCCGCGATGGCGGCGGTTCGCCTCGGCGACGCCTACGCCCGCCGCATGGTGGGAAACCGGACCGCCGCCGAGCGGCAGGAATTCGCCGGCCAGGCCCGGCAGTGGTATCGCCGGGCCCTGGAGGATCATGCCGACCTGCCCGAGGCCGCCGCCCAGGCGCATCTCGGCCTGGCCGCCCTGGCCGAGGCGGATCGCGACATTGACAAGGCGCGCGCCGAATACCAGGCGGTGGTGAACATGGACGCCGCCCAGGGCTACCCCGCTCGCGCGCTGGCGCAGATCCGGCTTCAGGGGCTCGATGGGCTCGCCAGCCCCGTGACCCTGGCGTCGGAGGACTGGGGCACAACCGCCCCGGCGCCCATCCCGGACACCGTGCCCGCGACGGTCCCGACCACCGGGCCGACGACGGCCCCGGGCTCCTGAGAACGCAGACGAGACATGGCCGCCGGAGTTCCGGCGGTTTCCGAGTAAGACGCACCAAAGTAAGGAACGTGGACTGATGGCGGATTTGCAGGGCATTTCCGAAGCCGTGATTCGCGGCGATCGTGACAAGGTCGTGGAGCTAACCCACCAGGCGCTCGACGAGGGCGTCGGACCGGGCGAGGTCCTCAACGAAGGGCTCGTCGGCGGAATGAGCGTCATCGGCAAGCGGTTCAAGGCCAACGAGGTCTACGTCCCCGAAGTCCTCATCGCCGCCCGGGCGATGCAGGGCGGGATGGACGTGCTGGAACCCAAGCTCGCCGACGCCGGCGTCAAGCCCAAGGGCACCGTCGTGCTCGGGACCGTCAAGGGCGACCTGCACGACATCGGCAAGAACCTCGTGGGCATGATGCTCAAGGGTGGTGGGATGAAGGTCGTGGACCTCGGCACCAACGTCGAGGCCGGCGCCTTCGCCGAAAAGGCCAAGGCCGAAGGCGCCCAGGTCGTCGCCATGAGCGCCCTGTTGACGACCACCATGCCCCAGATGAGCGAGGTCGTCCAGGCGGTCCGCGACGCCGGACTCGAGGTCAAGACCATCATCGGCGGGGCCCCGGTGACCCAGAGCTTCGCCGACGAGATCGGCGCCGACGGATACGCCGCCGACGCGGCCAGCGCCGTCGACGTCGTCAACGACCTGATCTCCGCCGCCTGAGCCCGCTCGGCGCGAGCGAAACGCAACAACGTGGCACAGCCTCCCGGACCCCGTGCTCGGGGCCGCGGGCTGTGCCACGTCGTTCCTCCGCATGCACGCACGCCGCGACCATCCCGATGCAGAGCCGCCGGACGAGTGCCCCTCCCCGGACGGCGATGCGGACCAGGAAACCGACGTCGCCGCCGAGGAGGACGGGCTCGAACACCGGCGCATCACCATCCGACGGGCCCGCGGCGACCAGCGCCTCGATAGGTACCTCTCCGGACGCCTCGGAAAGCGCACCTCCCGCACCGCCCTCCAGCGGTACATCAAGGAGGGCAACGTCACCGTCAACGGCAAGGGGGTCAAGCCCAGCACCATCATCCAGGCCGGCGACGTCATCGACATGAGGCTCCCGATCCGGACGCCGCAGGAAATCCCCCCCGAACCGATCCCGCTGGACATCCTCTACGAGGACGAGGACATCCTCGCGGTCAACAAGCAGGCGGACCTGATCATCCATCCCGCCCGCGGCAACTGGACCGGGACGCTGGTCAACGCACTGGCGTACTACTTCCAGCAGAGCTGGCGGGACATCTCCGAGCTGCCCCTGCGAGATGAGGTCTTCCGTCCGGGCATCGTCCACCGCCTCGACCGCGACACCACCGGCGTCATCCTCATCGCCAAGACCGACCTGGCGCTGTGGCGTCTCGGCAAGCAGTTCGAGCTGCGGAAAATCCAGAAGACCTACTCCGCCATCGTCCACGGACACGTCGCCCGCGACGAAGACGTCATCGACATGCCGATCGGCAAGCACCCCCGCTTCCGCGACAAGTACGCCGTCTACCGTCGCACAGGCCGACCGTACGACGCCGCCACCAAGCAGGCAATCACCCGCTACAAGGTCCTCCGCCGTCTCGGACCCGCCGGGCGCTCGAAGATGAAGTTCTCCCTCGTCGAGTGCTACCCCAAGACCGGGCGGACCCACCAGCTCCGGGTGCACCTCAGCAGCATCGGGCACGCGATCGTCGGCGACCGGATGTACGGCGGCGGCCCGCTGTACACCTCCCAGCTCGAGGGCGTCCACGACCGCGCCTACGGACCGCTGATCACCCGCCAGGCCCTTCACGCACACCAGATCACCTTCCGCCACCCCCGCATCGGCAGGGAAATGACCCTCGAAGCCCCCCGCCCGGCCGATTTCACCGACACGATGCAGACGCTCGAAGAGCACCATCGGAAGGGGTGAATGGGCGGCGGATTGCCGGTTGCGGGTTTTCGCGCTCGACGTCCGGGGGGCTTGCCGGATGCAGACGAACGCTGTGCCCTCTCGCCAGGTCGTCGCGACGGGTTTGACCGCCTTCTGCCTCCCCTGTGACAGGTGACGGCGGCTGCTGAGCCGGGCGTCGTAAGCCTTTGATTTCCCTTGATCGCCCGACGCCGTGCGATACAATCGACGCACGTTCGGCCGCGGCACGCGCGGCCGCTCCGGGCCGTTA
>CAYTQL010000190.1:0-3384 GCA_964439555.1 uncultured Planctomycetaceae bacterium
GAGGATCAGGAACCCCGTCCAGACGCCGGTTGCGCGGACGCCCACCGCCTGGGCGTCCGTTCGTGAGAAGAGGATGGCTCGCATCTCTTTGGCAAAAATCAACACGAACAGGCCCAGAGCGCCGCTGGCTGCGAGCATCAACCAGACATCCGACCAGCGGCAGTAGATCAAGCTTCCCCAGAGCAGACTCCGCACGTCGTTGTCGCTGCGGCCGAAGACCTGGAACAACCCGAAACCGATGAACGCCAGCCCCATCGTCACCGAGAAGAGCAGGCCCATGACGACGTTGGCGTCCATGTTGAGTTTGCGCGGGTCGGCCAGCCCGAGCGCCAAAGCCGTGACGGCCGCACCGGCGAGCGCGGGCAACAGAAGCATCGCACCCGTCAAGCCCGCCAGGGCGCCGAAGACGGCGCCTGCCAGGGCGGCATGGGCCACGCAGACGCCCAGAAAGGGGATTCGCATGCCGACGATGTACACGCTGAGCAGCCCGCTTGAGCCGCCGGAGAGCAGTCCGCCCGCCATGACCGGCGCCCAGAAGGCCAGATCAAGCACGACCCATCTCCCGAGGGACGACTGCGAAGCGGCCCGCGGTCTGAAGAACGCCCAGTCCGGGCCCGTAGAGTGAGGTCACCGTCTGAGTTGAAAGGACCTCGCCGGGGGAGCCGTCGGCGGCGATCCGTCCGCTCTTCAGCAGAAGGACGCGGTCGCAGCAGGCCGGCAGGACCTCCAGCTCATGGCAGACCAGCACAATCGTCGGCTTCCTCGATTGGTAGAGTTCGGCGATGATCTCGACGATGCGCTCCCGCCAGCCGAGGTCGAGATTGGCGGTCGGCTCGTCCAGCAGGAGCAGTCCCGGCTCCTGCACCATCGCCCGGGCGATGAGCGTCTTGCGTTGCTCCCCGCCGGAGATCTCCCCGAAGCCTCGCCCTCTCAGTGAGGTGAGGCCCACCTGCTCGATCCATTGATCGACCATTCGCCAGTCTTGACGACGAAGGGGGTTCAGCAGTCCGGCGATGCCGGTGCGGCCGATGGCGACGACTTCCCGGACGGTCAGGGGGATTTCGCTGCTGGATGGCAGAAGTTGCGGCACGTAGCCGATCCGCCGGCGCAGCGCCGCCAGGGCGCGCCATCCCATCTGGTCCAGAGGCCGGCCGAGGACTGCCACCCGTCCCCTGACGTGGGGCTGCATCCCCAGCAGACATCGGATCAGGGTGGTCTTGCCCGCTCCGTTGGGTCCGATGATGGCCGTCAATGAACCCCGGGGGCCCTTCAGGCTGTCGATGTCGAGAACGCGCCGCCCTCCCGCATGCACCGAGACGTTGTCGAACGCAAAGGCCTGGTCAGTCACGGCTGAGCGGCCTCGATCAATCGGGTGACGTTGCCGGTGACCAGTGCTTCGAAGCTCTCTATGCCGGCGTTCCCGGCCGGAAAATTCTCGAAGACCACCACGCGGCCTTTCAACCGTTCGGCCAGGAAGTCGGCCGCCCGGCGTCCCTCGGGGAGGTTTGCGACGACGAGGCGGGCGCCGGCTTCCCGAGCAACGTCATAGGCTTCTGCGAGTTCGCTGGAGCCGGCCGTGTCGGAGCCGCGGAACGTGGCGACCGGTCGCAGGCCCAGCCAGCGGCAGAAGCTCTCCTGGTGGACGCTGCTGAGCACCGGCAGGTCGGCAAGAGGCTCAACCCGTTGGCGGCATAGGTCGGTCAGTCGGCCCATGCGCTGCTGAATCCGGGCCAGCCGGTCATCGGCTTCGGATCGGTCCAGCAGGCCGGCCTCTACAAGCGCCCGGGCTGCCGCCCCGCAAACCTCGATATAGCTGGCCGGGAGGCAGAGCCCGCCGGAGACGCGGACTTCAGCGATCCGAAGACCCTCGTCGACCGCCGCCTCGAGTTTGCGGTCCAGGGACTGCTGGATGTCCATGCGCAGAAGAACCGAGCAGTGTCGCAGCGCGTTGATCTGGCTGGGGCGGACGTCGAAGTGCCCGGGGCACATTCCCGGGCCGGCCAACTGGAGAACGGGCGCCCCGGGCCCGAGAAACTCGCGCGCCGCACAGGCCAGCAGCGAATTGGTCGCCGCCACCCGAGGCGGCGGGCCCTTCTGACGCTCCCCGCAGCCCTGGAGACTGACGAGAGCAACGACGCAGATTGACAGTCGCAACGCAGTCATTGGCTATGGTGATACTGTCCTGTCCGGTCGGCGAAGTGCACGAGGAGCCCGGTATCGCCGGGCCCAGCGTACCATGCATCCCGCGTCAGCGGCGCGCGGAAGTCCTTGGCCTTCTCGCTGTCCCGGTCGGGCCCGAGGCTCCAAAGCGCCCACTTGACGGCCGCGGTCTCCGTGGCGCCGCACCAATCGCCCTCTTCCGACGCGCAGTGGGGGAAGTCCTCCGGGATCCACATCGTGTGCTGATAGCCGGGGTCGCCGTTCATCAACCCCGGACCGGGCGCGGCGTACTTATACGTGAAGCCGGGGTTGAAGACGTCTTCCACGGCCGCCGCCAGCCCCCCGCCCGGGGGGCCGGCGGGAACGTAGCCGCCCTCGGCCAACTCGACCGGCAGTTGACACCAGTGCTCGAACAGGTCGTCGTTGCAGTTGACCCGGACCGGCGGAAGGTCGCTCTGCTGATCCATCTCGTACATCTCCAGCGCTACGCCCAGCCCTTTAAGCTCGGCGTGTGCCCGGGTGGCCCGCGTAAGCTCACGCGCCACGTGCAGCGAAGGCAGGAGTACCGCCACGAGCAGGGAAAGAATCCCTACCGCTACCAGAAGCTCGATCAGCGTGAACCCGCGGGACTTGGAAGCTGTCACGTCCGCCTTTTCCGTACGCATACGAGGCCGCCGATGGCAAGCAACGACAGAACGGTCGGCTCGGGGACCACCTCAGTTACGAACAGTCCGTACCCGTCGCGTCCATTCGTCATGGAGCCGGATTCCTGGTTGAGAATGCCGTACGCATCGAAGACGCCGGTTGGTGCGTCGCCCAGGTCCGACAGCGGCATCCGGAGTCTCAGCGTTCTGCCGAGCCCGTCGGAAACCGTGCAGACACGTTCGTCCCAAGCCGTTTTGCCCCAGCCGCTGGCGTCGGTCAGCGTCAGCCCGTTGATGCGAACGTACATGCCCTGGTAGTGTTCGGCGCCAGTGGCCCTCGTCTGGTCGAAGCGTGGAAAGCCGGTCTCGTAGCCTGGAGCGGTGGGCGAGGCGTCCAGATCGGCGAGGGTCAGCACCTCAACTGCCGGCAGGCCGTGATCGGCGGTGACCAGGTTGATCGAGAAGTCGTTTGCGACCGCGTGCGCCTCGTTGATGTTCCGCTTGCCGCCGTAGAACAATGACGTAACGGCCGTGACCTCGACGAGGTCGCCGCGGCGGAATGTGTGGCCGGTGGAGGGGT
>CAYTQL010000190.1:3394-6064 GCA_964439555.1 uncultured Planctomycetaceae bacterium
CAGGCCGTCTCGTCGTACCGGCGTGTGGGCGGGTCCCCAAACGCGACGCGGCTATAGTAGTTCTGCCCCATCCACAGAGCTGTGCCGCAACGGTCGCCCCCCACGCCCTGGACGAAGATCTGCCACTGCGCGCCCATCGTGCTATTGGTTTCGGCGTCGGGATCCCACGTGCCGTCCAGCATATCCTCCGGATTGTTCAGAATCACCCCGGTCAGCGTAACCGGATGGGTCCCGGTCCAGGCCGAGCTCCCATTTGTATCGACTTCCTGGAAGTTCCAATGAGTTTCGGCGATCGCGGCCGGACAGAAGGTGAGCGTTGCCCCGGCGGCGAGCAGAAATGCGGTGCGAATGGACTTCATGAGCGGTCTCCTCACTTTGTCAAGCTGAGCATGCCAGCCCGGCACGCTTGACGTGATGCCCGGCTGGTAGTACGATTCTCGGGGATGGTATTACGGCAATCGGTATCACGCAAGAGGAAAATCGTATGATTACGAGCGACGACGCGCGAAGGGCGTATTTCGACCACCTCGCGGACGCCTGGGATGCAGAGGAGCCCTCAGCCGAAGCCATGGCCTGGCGGCTGAGTCGCCATGCGGACCTTCTTCGTCTCGCGCCGGGGGAGGCGTTGCTGGAGGTCGGCTGCGGGACGGGCAAGACCACGCCATGGTTGGCCGAGCAGGTCGCGCCCGGACGAGTGATGGGCGTCGATTTTGCCCCGCGGATGATCGCACATGCCGAGGCGAAGGGCATTGAGGCGGACTTCGCCTGCGTGGACGTCTGCTCCGATGCCCTGGGTTCGGAACGGTACGACGTCGTCCTCTGCTTCCACAGCTTCCCCCACTTTCGGGACCAACCCGCGGCGCTGCGAACCTTCGCTAAAGCCCTCAAGCCCGCCGGGCGGCTGATCGTCATGCACCTGGCCGGCAGCGACCACATCAACGAGTTTCACGCGGGGCTCGAGGGTCCCGTCCGAGGCGACATTCTCCCTGTGGGCCGCCAGTGGGAGCCTCTGCTCGAAGCGGCAGGCTTCCGGCTGGGTTCGCTGATCGATCGGGAAGATCTCTTCTACGTCGAGGCGACGCGACGGGCGTGAGCGTTGTCCGGGCTGGGGGACAAAGAGGTCAGGTATGAGCCAGCAAAGGGGCACCAGTAAAGGGTCAGGAACCTTTCCTTTGCCTATCGCGAAACGCCAGCACAGCTAACGCCAACGGTTCCTGACCCCTTTCGCCTCCTGACCCCTTTCGCCTCCTTTAGCCTGGCCTACCGCCCGGCCGAGAAGCGCGACGTCCCGCTGATGGAAGACGCCGCCGGGGAGGAATCCGACTGGCCTCCGCTCAGCCGGCCGGGACGGCGTCGTAGCGCTGATGGATCGCGCGGAACTGCTGCTCCGAAGCGCAGAAGGCCTCGATGACGAGCGGGTCGAACTGCGTTCCGGCGCCGTCGAGGATGATGTGCCTCGCGACCGGGTGCGGCATCGCCCGCTTGTAGACCCGCTTGGAGACCAGGGCGTCGTAGACGTCCGCCAGTGCGAAAATCCGGGCGCAGAGCGGGATGTCCTCGCCGGCGCGTCCCTCCGGGTAGCCCTTCCCGTCGGTCCGCTCGTGATGGTAGGCGGCGATGTCGTAGGCCATCTGGAGGAACCGGGCCTCGGGGAACTGCTCCAGCGCCTCGCCGAGCGTCTCGGCCCCGGCAAGGGTGTGGGTCTTCATAAGGTCGAATTCCTCCTCGCTGAGGCGCCCGGGCTTGAGCAGGACGCAGTCGGGGATGCTTACCTTGCCGATGTCGTGCAGCGCGCTGCTGGTCCGCAGCAGGGAGATGAACTCGGCGTCGACCGTCTGCTCGAAGTCCGGTTGGCGCGAGAGCCACCCGGCCAGGACGGCGGCGTAGTCGCGGACGCGCTCGAGGTGCCCGCCGGTCTCCGGGTCGCGGTTTTCGGCGAGCTTCGCCATGGCGAAAATCGTCAGCTCGCGGGCGTGGCGGTCGTACTCGGCGGCATGCTGCATGAGGTCGCGGCTGGAGAGCAGCCCGACGACGTCCTCGTCGTCGCGGATCGGCAGATGCCGGATGCCGTGGAGGTTCATCAACTCCTGGAGCTCGCTCAACGACGCCTCGGACGCGCAGGAAACCAGGTCGGGGGTCATCACCCCCCGGACGAGCGTCTCGCCGACGGGCAGATCAGCCGCGATCACCCGCGCGACAAGGTCCTTCTCGGTCAGGATGCCCACGTACCGCTGCCCCTCCACCACCAGCAGGCACCCGATGCCCTCCGCCTTCATCCGCCCGGCCGCCTCGGCCACCGACTCCGAAGCCGCGATACACACCACGCCCGAAAGGGCCTTCGCATCAAGGAAGCGTTCGGCGATCATCCCCATTCTCCCAACTGGTCACTACCGATGTCCCCGTCTCCCCGTAGAGACGAACCACAGTCTCCATCGACCGGATGCCCTGACCGAATGCGACAAAATTTCGCGATTACGGATTTTCTGTAGATTCCACGGAAAATTCGCTTTTTTCCCGGATTCGCGCCGGCGGAGGAAGTGCAACCGGCGCGACGCGCGGCGGCAGGCGGACACGCCCCGGGACGCCCGGCCGCGCCGCAGGCAAGATGCGCCGGCGATTGCGGGGTGCGCGACAAATTCGTGGCATGGGCGTCTCGCCCATACGTGGGGC
>CAYTQL010000191.1:0-1827 GCA_964439555.1 uncultured Planctomycetaceae bacterium
CCCCCTGACGTTGTCTGCGCTTGCCCAGCATCGCGGCCTCCATACCGGCAATCGTTGATCCTTCAACAGCCGCATCCTATCATGCCTGTCAAGTGCGGCAGGGGTTTTTCAACAGGCCCACTGTCCCTAATATTTGTCCCTAATATTCCCGGGGAGCGTTCCAGCCCGGCGGCCGGGACTTCGAACTGCTCGATAGGCCGGCGTTTCGACAGAACCGGATCGCGGCTGGCGGGTTCACCCTGTAGCGAAGGAAGCCGAGGCGAGTTGTGCAAGCCTCTGCACCCCGGAGGGGCGCGCCGAAGTCGAGCGGTTCATGTGGAGACGGATATATGCGACGCGTTGCGTGGATGTGCCTGATCGCGCTGGCCGTGCCGCCCCTGGCGGCTTCCTCGGCCGAGAAGCGGCAGAAGCCGGCGGATACTGATGTCTACGTCAGCCGGTGTCACCAGGCCGAGTGGGCTTTCCTCACCGCGGTCATCGCGAATGTCCGCAAGGGCAAATGGCCGGTCAACGCCGAGCGCCTGCTCGCCCCCTCGGCCGCGGTGACCAAGGCTGACCGCGACCCGCTGGACGTAGTGCTCCGCCGCACGCGCGGGTTGCTCAAGACCCTCCAGAGCGGCGAGTCCGCGCCCGACCTGGCGGCGATGGGCAAACAACTGGACGCCCTTGCCGACGACGCCGACCGGGCCGTGGGCAATGAGAAGTCGCGCAAGGCTTTGTTCATGGAGCTCTGCGCCTTGCGCCGGCGGGTCGCCTTGGCCAACCCGCTGCTGGACTTCGACCGGCTGGTCTACATGAATGCCGACGCCCCGTTTACCGGGCACGTCTCCGGCGTCGGCCCGGTGGCCCACACCGACCTTGCCTGGTCGGGGTTCCCCTACGGGTACGACAAGGGCGAACTGCCCCCGCACCTCCGCCGCGGGCGCCTCGGTTACATGATGGACGACATGCGGTTCCCACCCAGCGGGCGTGAGGGCGCCCCCTGGGACAAGGTCCGCTTCCGCAGCACGCTCTACGCCGGTTTCGAGAAGAAAATCTCCCGGTACGGCAAGCGCCGCATCCGACGGGGCCGCGGCGTGCGGGGGCTGGTGACGGTGACCGGCTGGCGGCAGAACGCGCCGCGAGTCGAGCCGCTGCTCGCCGGCGACGCAACGGTCACCGCCGGACCCAACGCCGGGGTGAAGCTCAATGCAGGCGTCTGGGCGCACGACTGGGACCTGGATTTCGACGGCAGCCGGGTGCTGTTCTGCTGGATCCACCGCCGCATGCCCAACATCTACTCCGCGCGGATCGACGGGAGCGAGATTCGCCAGCTCACCGACACCGTCTGGCAGGACTTCAACCCCATCTGGCTGCCCAGCGGGCGGGTCGTCTTCCGATCGTCCCGGCGGTTCGTCATCGACCGCTGCCAGCCGTGGGACCACGAGAACTACTCCCGCCGTCACTGCGCAACGCCGTACTCGATGAAGGCCGACGGCGCCGACGCCTATCCGATCAGTTGGCATGAGACGAACGAGGCCCAGCCCTCGGTGGACAACGACGGACGGCTTGTCTTCAGCCGGTGGGACTACATCGACCGCGGCTTCAACGCCGCCCAGCACATCTGGCACATGTACCCGGACGGGCGCGATCCGCGCGCGCTGCACGGCAACTACGCCCGGCCGTGGTATCCCGGAGGCGAAGGCGGCTGGGGAGGGCGGCCTATCGGCGAGTTCGGGGCCCGCGCCGTGCCCGGCCTGGACGGCGTCTACGCCGTGCTGGCGTCGGGGCACCACGCGGTCGCCAGCGGCAACCTCCACCGCCAGTACGTCGGACAGACCACGCGCC
>CAYTQL010000191.1:1837-6062 GCA_964439555.1 uncultured Planctomycetaceae bacterium
CGGACGACGGGCGGGGCTCGCAGGTTCGCGAGATTGTCGACGGAATCGGCCTGGCCGGCGACCAGAACGGCGGCGCCGGCTTCACCTCCGTCTGGCCGCTGAGCGAGAGCTTCTTCCTGGTCTCGCTCAAGGGCGGCAGAAATCCCGGCGTCAAAGGCCACAAGCGGCTGAAGCTTCCCCCGTTGACTCCGCATGACGGCGTCTACCTGCTCGACCGGTTCGGCAACCTCGAGCCGCTGGTCAACGACGCCTGCTTCGGCAAGCACTCCAAGCCCGAAACCTACTGGGGCGTCCGACCGCTCGCCGCCCGTCCCCGTCCGCCTGTCATTCCGCCCGCCACCTGGCAGGGCGAGCGACGCGGCAGGCCCGGTCATAAGCGGGCGACGCTGGCGGTGATGAACGTCTACGACTCCGACTTCGGCTGGCCCGAAGGCCGCAAGCCCACCCGCCTGCGCATCGTTCGCCTTTGGGGCCGGCCGTGGGCCCGCCCGGGCGGACACTACCCCGAAATCGGCTACTGCAAGGGCTCCGTCGGGCGCATGTCCGTCGGGACCGCGCCGATCGAGAAAGACGGCAGCGTCTACGTCGAGGCGCCGGTCGGCTGCCAGGTTTACTTCCAGGTCCTCGACCAGAACGGCATGGCCATCCAGTCCATGCGCTCCGGAACGTACGTGCACCCCGGCGAGCAGCTCACCTGCCGCGGCTGCCACGAGCCGAAGCGGCACGGACAGGCGCCGCGCAAGATGCCCCTGGCGATGCAACGCGGCCCCAGCAAGCTCAAACCCGAGATCGGCGGGGTCCAGCCGCAGACGTTCGCCCGGTTGGTCAAGCCCGTCCTCGACAACAACTGCCTCGACTGTCATACCAAGCAGAAGAAGGGCCCGCAGAAGATGGACTACTGGAACCTGCGGGGCGTCGCCTGGGCATACAGCAATGGCGGACTCGGCGGGGGAAACCCCTACTACCGTAGCCCGGCGGGGCAGATCGGCGCGGCCGCATCGACCATGGGTCAAGCGCTGCTCGGGTCCCACAAGGATCGAGTCAGCGACGAAGACCGCCGGCGCCTCGCCCTCTGGCTGGACCTCAACTCGGGGAACATCAGCGACTACATGCACGAAGAAGAGCAGGTCCGGGGGCGCGTGGTCTGGCCGTGGGAGGGCGACCCGACTCGCCCGCAGGCGCTCGAGCACGATCGCCCGTCGCCGGTCGATGTCGTCGGGCCCGGCGGACTCGCCGGCGCGCTGGAGCGGATCGCCTCCGACCGGTGGCAGACGCGCCAGCAGGGCTACGAGGCCGTCCGGCAGCTCGGTCCGAAGGCGGCCGGCGCCGCCCGGAAGCTCGAGGCGGCGTTCGACGCGCTGCTGGAGAGCGAACGGATCGCCGAGACCGAACATCTCCTGCGCGCGTTGAGGTACGTCGACGACGACCTCGCCGGTCGGTGCGTCGCCCGCGTTGCAGAAATCGCCGCCGGGGAGGACCCCCGGACCGGCTTCCATGCCTGCTCGGCGCTGAAGTTCCTCGGCGACACATCCCAGCCCACACTGAAGGCCTTTGCCGCGGCCGTGCAGATGGCCGACTATGATCGCGCCCAGGCGGCCGGCGAGGCGCTGATGGCATTGGGCAAGAAGGCGGTCCCGGTCGCGGGCGAGCTGGTTCCGGCGCTTCAGGGGCGCCATCCGCGGGTCGTCGCGATGGTGGCCGAGACCCTCGGCCGGATCGGCCCCGAAACCCCCGGCGTTGTCGAGGGTCTCACGAAGGTCCTCGCCAAACGGTCCGGCGACTACACCTGGCTGGGGCGCAGCCCGGAGGAACTGGCGAAGGTCCCGGCCGTGATCGAGCGGATGAAGCTGCTGGGCGGGACGGTCTACCCCGACCGCAAACGGTGGGGCGAGCGCCAGCCCAACGCCCTGATCGCCGCGTGCAACCTTGAGCGGTCCTGGGAGCGGAAGATGATCACCCGCACCGCTCGGTCGCTCGGCTGGTTCGGCCCTGATGCACGCGAATGCCTTCCGGCCCTGGCGCACGCCGTCATGCTGGACGCGGGCGACCTGCCGGCCCTCGTGGAAGCGGCTGTACGGATCGACCTCGCCGCGGCGATCCGGGCGGCCGGCGGGAAGCTCGAGGACAACGCCCGCGATGCCGATCGCGCGGTCCGGCTCGTCACCTACCTCGGTCGATTGGGGGAAGAGGGCCCGCGCGAGGCCCGTGCGCTGGCGGTGCAGCAGCTCAGCGAGGCAAGCTTGACCGCCACCGCCGCAACCGAGGCCGCGACCTGGCAGAAACGTCTGTCGCCGTCGCAGAAGAAGGACGATTGAGCCCGTCTCCCGGATTCAAAACGACCATACGTTCGGGGCGGAATCGAGGCCCAGGGGCGCGGTCGTTCGGCGTGGGCCCGCGGCGATACGCCCTTCACAGGCATCGCGCCCGAGCCCCCGACCTGTCGTCCTGTTTCTCTCGCTTTACGAGATGCATTGGGATGCGCCTGCAATCCTTCCGGACACAGTTCATCCAACGTATGCTCATTGCACCACGATCCGCAGGAAACGCAAGGGTTCTATGCAGAATGCGCAAAACGTGAACGCGTCTGCGTATCTACGCCGCCCGGGCTCAGACGGAAGGCAGATGAGTGGACGCATTAACATTTCCCCGCAGAGACAGGAAGCCGAGATCGCGTACCGCCCGGCGCGTTCACGAGGGGTCGGGAGACGCTGGTCGATGCGGCGAAATCCGGACAACTACCCCCACCGCCAGCCATGGTACAATAACTCGAAGTACCGTGAAGAGCTTTCGTTGCCGTATTCCGTTTGAGGGTGACATGACCTGCCGCAATCTGCTTTTCGCTTCGTGTGCGGTCGCGCTTGCTGCGACCGCGCCGCTGCCCGCCGGGGATGCCGACCGTCCGTCGCAGGACGACTCGGCGAAGAAGGCGCACGAGCAAACGGGGGAGTTCTCGATCCCGCCGGTGATTCCGCTCGGCCGGGCCCAGCTCGAGCGCCTGCGGAGCCTGGCTGCGGAGAATGACGAAGCGGCGGCCCTGGCGGCGCAGGCCAGGCGCGATGCCAAGCCGCTGCTGGACGCCCGGCCGGACCCGCTGGAGGTGATCCACTACGAGGGGCTGGTGAATACGGACCCGCGCCGGATCGCGACCGTGGCCAAGCTTCGCGAGATGGGCGACGTCGCCCGGCTCGTTCGGTATTGGCAGGTCTCCGGCAACAAGCGTGCGGCCGCAGCGATTCGGCAGTTCATCGTCGCCTGGACCGACACCTACAAGCTGACGGGCAACGACGTGAACGAGAACAAATTCTGGCCGATGCTGGTGGGTTACTACTCCCTCCGCGACGGCTTTTCCGCCGAACAGCGGGAGGAGATCGACGCGTGGGTGACCAGGCTCGGCTCTCTGCACGCCAAGGCCGTCAAGACGTCCCGGCACTTCACGAACCGCTACTCCAAGCACGTTCGGTTGACGGCGATCGCCGGGATGATCCTGGACCGGAAAGCGTGGGTCGCCGCCGCCCACGACGGCATTCGCCGTTTCGTCACCGAAAGCCTGCACCCCGACGGAACCAGTCGCGACCTCAAGCGGCGCGACACGCTGACCTACCACGCCAGCAGCCTGCGCCCGCCGCTGCAACTGGCGATGCTCGCCGGTCGCCAAGGCCGCACGCTGTATGCGTGGGAGTCGAAGACCGGCGGCTCGCTGAAGAAGTCCGTGGATTATGTGGTTCCGTACGCCATGGGCGAGAAAACCCGGCGCGAATGGACGAACTCGAAGGTGGGGCTCGACCGCCGCCGCGCCGAGGCCGGGCTCGAGAAGTACAAGCCCGGCCGATTGTACGAGCCGAGGCGAGCCCTGAAGCTGATGGAGTTGGCCAGCTACTTCGACCCCGACCTGCTGAAGGTCGTCCTGCACCTGACTGCGTCCGATGCCGCCCGCTACCCGACCTGGCAGACGTTGATCAACGCTGCCGCGAGACCGACGGATTCGCAGAGATAGCGTAGTCTAAGTTTCGCACCACTGCTGTCCAAGATAATCACGGCATAGTGTCCCGCCCGGCGTTTCGGGGGTGACTCTGTCCGTATTCCGGGGTTTTGGACGGCCCCACGCCCTCCTGCACGTCTTTATCGGCCCGTCTTTCGCCGAATAAATAGGGACAGTGGGGAATGTCAGGGACTTAAGACGTAAATGACTGTATCACAATGACTTACAATCGCTTGCGCAAAGCAT
>CAYTQL010000192.1:0-6052 GCA_964439555.1 uncultured Planctomycetaceae bacterium
CGCGGCCGGATCGGCAAGACGCGATCCGGCCGCGCGGTTGCCCGCGCCGCGGCCCCGCGGGTATTCTCCCGGGTTTCGGCGCTCGAACAGGGGCGCATCATCCCGACGAAGGAGTAGCGATGGATCGGCTTCCCATGGTCCCCAAGTACGTGTTCTTCACCAAGGGGATGGGCAAGGACAAGACGAGGCTTCAGAGCTTCGAGGCGGCCCTGCGCAAGGCGGGGATCGCCCAGTACAACCTTGTGCGCGTCTCGAGCATCTTCCCGCCCGGCTGCAAGATCGTAGGTCGGGCCCGGGGCGCCAAGATGCTCTCCCCGGGCGAGATCGTCTTCGTGGTGCTCGCCGAGACCTCCACCGACGAGCCGTCCAGGCTCATCGGCAGCGGGATCGGCCTGGCCAGGCCCGCCGAGGATGGGATGTACGGGTACATTTCCGAGCATCATGGGTACGGGATGAAGCAGCAGCGCATCGCCGATCTGGTCGAGGACATGGCCGCGACGATGCTCGCGACGACCCTGGATATCGAGTTCGACCCGGACAAGGACTACGACGCGCGGAAGGAGATTTACCGCATGAGCGGGCGGATCGTCCACACCCGCGCCACGGTCCAGACGGCCGAGGGCGACAAGTCCGGGCTCTGGACCACCACCGTCGCCGCGGCGGTATTCGTGATGTGAGTTCGCCCGCTCGGCGCCCGCCGGACGCGCCGCCGCCGGCACGTCCGCCCACGCGCAGGGCGAGTCACGGGCCAACGAATCGACGGACGAACGAGGAGTATCGCATGTCCCGCGTATTGATCATCGGCGCCGGAGGCGTCGGGCAGGTGGTGACGCATAAGTGCGCCCAGCATCCCGAGGTCTTCGACGAAATCGTCCTGGCCAGTCGCACCAAGTCCAAGTGCGACGCCATCGCGGCGGAACTCGAGAGCGACATCCGCACGGAGAAGGTCGACGCCGACAAGACCGAGGAACTCGTCGCGCTGATCAAGTATGTCCAGCCGGACCTGGTCGTCCACGTCGCCCTGCCTTACCAGGACCTGACGATCATGGACGCCTGCCTGGAAACCGGCGTGGACTACCTCGACACCGCCAACTACGAGCCGCCCGACGAGGCCCACTTCGAATACTCCTGGCAGTGGGCCTACCGCGACCGCTTCGAACAGGCCGGGCTCTGCGCCGTCCTCGGCTGCGGGTTCGACCCCGGGCAGACGAACATCTACTGCGCCCACGCGCGGAAGAACCACTTCGGGTGGATCCGCACCGTGGACATCATCGACTGCAACGCCGGCGACCACGGGCTGCCCTTCGCCACGAATTTCAACCCGGAGATCAACATCCGCGAGGTCACCGCCCCCGGGCGGTACTACGAGCGGGGCGAGTGGAAGCAGACCGAACCGTTGAGCGTCTGCGAGGAGTTCGACTTCCCCGCCGGCATCGGGCCCCGGAAGATGTACCTGATGTATCACGAGGAGCTCGAATCGCTGGCCGGGAATCTCCCCGGCGTCGAGCGGATGCGATTCTGGATGACCTTCGGCGACGAGTACCTCACGCACTTGCGCGTGCTGGAGAACGTCGGGATGACGCGGATCGACCCGGTCCTCTACGAGGGGAGGGAAATCATCCCGCTGAAGTTCCTCAAATCGGTGCTCCCGGACCCGGGCTCCTTGGGCAAGCGGACCCGTGGCAAGACCTGCATCGGCTGCTGGATCACCGGCGAGGACAAGCAGGGCGCCGAGCAGACGTACTACATCTACAACGTCTGCGATCACGAGGACGCGTTCGACGAGGTCGGCTCCCAGGCGATCAGCTACACCACCGGCGTCCCGGCTGCGCTCGGCGCGGCGCTGATGCTCGACGGCGCCTGGCGGGCGCCGGGCGTGTGGAACGTCGAGCAGCTCGACCCCACGCCGTTCATGGATCGCGTGGGCGACTGGGGCCTGCCCTGGAAGGAAACCTTCCCGGACGACTGGCCGGGGCGGAGTTGCTGATGGGCGCGCCGGATTTCCACACCTGCCCGACGCCGTGCTTCGTGGTGGACGCCGCGGCGCTGCGGCGGAACCTGGGGATTCTCGCGGAGGTGATGGACCGCTCGGGCGCCCGCATCCTCGCGGCGCTGAAGGGCTTCGCCATGTGGCGGGTGTTCCCGATGATGCGCGAGACGCTCTGCGGCGTCTGCGCCTCGGGCCCGCACGAGGCGAGGCTGGGGCGGGAGGCGTTCGGCCGGTCGGTGCATACCTACGCCCCGGCGTTCAAGGCCGCGGACGTCGATGAGCTGCTGGAGACCTCGGATGCGCTGATCTTCAACTCCTTCGGGCAGTTCGAGCGGTTCGGACCGCGGGCGGCGGCGGCCGGACTGGAGGTAGGGCTGCGGATCAACCCGCGATACTCGGAGGTCGAGGTCGAGCTGTACAACCCCTGCGCCCCGGGCTCGCGCCTGGGCATCCCGCGGGAGCGGTTCGAGGGACGCAGCCTCGACGGCGTCGACGGGCTGCACTTCCACACGATGTGCGAGCTGGAGCGCGTGGAGGAACAGTTCGGCGAATTCTTCGGCGGGCTCAAGTGGATCAACTTCGGCGGCGGACATCACATCACCCGCCCGGACTACGACGTGGACCGGCTGGTGGAGATCATCCGCGAGTTCCGCGGGCGGTGGGAGCACCTGGATGTCTACCTGGAGCCCGGGGAGGCGGTCGCTCTGAACGCCGGATACCTCGCGTCGACGGTGCTGGACGTCGTCCCGGCGGAGACGCCCGCGGCGATCCTGGATACCTCCGCGGCCGCCCACATGCCGGACGTGCTGGAGATGCCGTACCGCCCGGAGGTCATCGGGGCGGCCGGGCCGGGCGAAAAGGCGCACACCTATCGCCTCGGCGGACTGACCTGCCTGGCGGGGGACGTGATCGGCGACTATTCCTTCCCCGAACCGCTGGAGGTCGGCTCGCGGGTGGTCTTCACCGACATGGCCCACTACACGATGGTCAAAACGAACACCTTCAACGGCGTTCGCCTGCCGACGGTCGCACTGTGGCACGCCGAGCGGGACGAGATGGAGATCGTGCGCGAGTTCGGCTACGCGGAATACAAGCGGCGGCTGTCGTGAGGCGGTAGTGGGATAGTGAAGCAGTGAAGCAGTGAAGTAGCGACATAGCGACGTAGCGACGCCGTGAAGCAGCGACGTAGCGACGTAGCGAAACCGTGAAGCAGCGACTGGCGACGTGGCCGGTCACTACGTCGCCAGTCGCTGATCACTGCGTCGCCCGCCGCTCGCCGCTCCGTCTACTTCAGAACGCAGATCGCTTCGGGCACGGCCACGCGGAGGGCGATCGACTCGCTGATGAAGAAGGCGTAGTCATTCTCTTCCGGTCCGACGAAGCCGGTGGCGATGTCCTGTCCGAGGGTGACGCTCGCGTACTGGCGTCCGGAGGCGATCAGCACGCCGCCGCTCTTGATCGACGGGGCCTTGACGATGTTCCCGTCGATGATGGTCCGGGCGTGCTCGATCTCGCTCATGTTCCCCTGCGGGTAGCGGCGGAGCAGCAGGTTGTAGCGGTCCGGGCTCAGGGCGAGGGTGAAGGGCCCGTGGTAGCCCGCCTGGTCCAGCAGCGTCACCGCGGCGATGAGCTGCCCGGCGGCGACGCCGGTGTCGTTCCAGTCCTTCAGCTCGAAGCGCTGGGCGCCCTTGACGCTCAGCAGCCCGTCGACGCCGATGTTCTTGTTCCCATTGAACAGGAGGTCGTCCTCCTGCCGGGCGACGGCCAGCGCCGCCTCGACCGCGGCGCTGAGGTCCAGCGACAGCCCGCTCTGCTCGTAGGAGGCGACATCGCGGATCGGGAGGGCGAACTCCCGGCGGATCATCGCCACCGGGCGCGGGCGGGAGACGCTCAACTCGGCGTGTTGCCCCTTGCCTTCGACCGACTCGTCCGAGCCCGGGACGTCCTTGAGCCCCAGCCCGTAGGGCCCGTCGACGTGCAGCAGGCGGCGGGCGGAAAGCTGCGACTTGACCGCGCCGATCACGGCCGAATCAATCTTCTCCCAGATGCTCTCGGCGAACGGGGCATCGTCACGATGCAGAAACTTCTGCGACATGGTGGTTCTCCTGTCTGGTCATTCCTTGAGGTCGCCGACGGAAGGGATCTCGCGATCCGGACGGTCGTCCCGCTCCTCGGCGGGCTCGGAGGTCCCTTCGACCTCCTCGGCCATTTCGCGGACCTCTTCGGCCCCGTGATCGAGAAAGCCCTGCTCCTCGGGGTCCAGGATGTTCAGCAGCGTCTGGAACTCCCCGACGTGCTCGCGCTCCTCGTTGGCGACGTCCACGAGGACCTTCTTGGCCAGCGGATGGTCCGTCGCTTCGGCATGGGCCATATACAGCGTGATGGCTTCCTCCTCGGCGGCGATGTTCTGCCGCAGCGCGCGGATCAGCTCCTCGCGGGTCATCTTCCGCGGCACGTTGGTCTGGAACGGGTTGAGAAACTCGGCCATCGGTGCAATTCTCCTTCTTTCTTACGGTACGAGATACCTTTCAGCGACAGTCTAGCGCTGCGGACGGGCGAATCCCCTCACCGGTGCTCAGCCTTCGGCCGGGAGGTTCCGCCGGGCCGAGGCGAGGGTCACCAGGTGCCCCTGCTCTTCACGGGTCAACTCGTCGACGGTCGCCCGATCCTTCTCGGGGATGTACTGCCGCATTTCGTGCATGAGCACCAGCGTGTCCCGCTCGTACTGGCTGGAGATGTCCAGCGCCTCGGCGTCGGAGCCGATGCCGTTGGCGAGCTTGCGGGCGGTCTCGGGGTCCTGGAACGCCCGGGCCCCGGCCAGGGCCTGGAGGTACTCCATGAACTGTCCCGGGTACTCCTCGCGGGTGCGCACGCCGCCGAGGTCGGAGAGCATGTCCTCGAAGCGCTTCTGGTGGAAGCGTTCCACATCCGCCAACTCCGCGAAGACTTTGCGAATTTCAGGATTCTTCGCCTTTCCCGCGAGCGTCTCGTACCAGGCGACGCCGCTGCGTTCGTCCTCTACGCCGAGTTTGACCAGGTCGGTTACGTCGAAATTCTCTGCCATGGGTGCACTTTCATGTCTGGTGAAGGTGTGCGAAAAAGCTCCGGCCCGTCGGCCGGTCGTACGTTTTTAGAAGTATAGTGGCTAAGTACTTGGCATGAACAAGTTTCCGATCACGGCAACCTGCGCGGTCCTGCTGACGGCCCTGTGCGGCTGCCGACCGCCGCGCGCCGAGCCGGTCGACGGGCGGCGCGAGCTGCGACCCCTCCCCGACGGCGCGGCGACGGGCGAGCCCGGGTGGATCGATCTGTTCAACGGGCGGGACCTGAGCCCGTTCAAGGCGGCCCAGGGACGCGTCGTCGTCCGCGACGGGGCGATCGTACTCGCCGGCGAGGGCGGCCGGGCGGCGGCGTTCGTCTGGGGGCTCAAGCTCCGCGACGGCGTGCTGGAGGTGCTCACCCGCCGCCCTCCGACGCCGGGCAATGACGGGGCGGTGAGCTTCGGGCTCCGCATCCCGTACTCGCTGTTCTGGACCAGCCGGTACGTCTACGGGTTCCCGCGCAAGGTCCAGACCATGCAAGGCTCCTGGAAGAGACCGTACCCGCCGGCGGAGCGGACCTTCGAGGTATCACAGCACAGGGGACCGATCCGCTGGCGTTTCGAGCTGGACGGTGAGACGATTACGGTCTACCGCGCCGGGGAGAAGGTCGCGACATTGAGCGACCCGGACCCGAAGACCGGGACGATCGGGCTCTCCGCCGCGGACGCGACGATCCGGGTTCTCCAGGTCCGCTACCGCCCGGCGTCGGGCGAGGCGTCGGACTGACCCTCCCCGGTCGTCCCGAACCGCCGGTTGCGGTGGGCGAAGGTCTTGACCGCCTTGTGCAGCTCCTCGATGCCGAAGTCCGGCCAGTAGAGCGGGGTGGAGAAGAACTCGGCGTACGAGACC
Organism: uncultured Planctomycetaceae bacterium; assembly: GCA_964439555.1. Taxonomy (GTDB): domain Bacteria; phylum Planctomycetota; class Phycisphaerae; order SM23-33; family SM23-33; genus CAYTQL01. The sequence goes on from CAYTQL010000192.1 coordinate 5,941, forward strand.
TGCCAGAGCAGGAAATTGCTCAGCCGCAGCTCGCCGGAGGTGCGGATGACCAGGTCCGGGTCGGGGATGCCGGCGGTGTCGAGGCGGTCGGAAATCGTCGCGTCGTCGACGT
>CAYTQL010000193.1:0-6041 GCA_964439555.1 uncultured Planctomycetaceae bacterium
GCTGATGAAGCAGAAGCTCCAGGAAGGGCTCGAGTAGCGCGTTCGCCCGAACGCCCTCGACCAGGCCGCGGCGACTGCAGCGACGAACACGCGGCGCCAGGCGTCCGGTCCTTGCCCGTCGTGTTGAATTGCCCCGTCTCCGACCTCGCGCTCATCCGGACGGCCGCAAAAGCCCCATGCCCCTCCGTGCCGCCCGGCGTCCGTTGCCGCTGCCCCGCGGCGTTCAGCCCAGCAGGAAGCCGAAAATCCTCAGGGCGCGGAGGTGGAGGTAGCCGATCGGGTCGATCGGGCATGGTCTGTGGGTGACGATCTCCACCACCGTCGGCAGGAACACCAGCGCCAGGAGCACCGGACCGCCGTAGCGGACCTGCCATGCCATGAAATCCCGCTGCCGGTCGCCGGGGAGCATCTCCCGGGCGATGTGGTGCCCGTCGAGCGGGAACAGGGGGATCAGGTTGAACGTGCACAGCCCGATGTTGGCGATCGAGGTGTAGAGCAGCAGCATCCCGGCCGCGTCGGCGAGACTGCCGTGCCCGGCCGCCCGCAGCGGCGCCTCGCCCCAGGCGTAGAACGCCCGGAGCCCCAGGGCGCAGAGGACCGCCAGCAGCAGGTTGCTCATCGGCCCGGCCAGGGAGACGCAGATACTGCCCAGCCGGCGGGGATGGAGGTTGAGCGGGTTGACCGGGACGGGCTTGGCCCAGCCGATGAAGCGGCTGACCAGCAGGACGATCGTGCCGATCGGATCGAGATGGGCCAGCGGGTTGAGCGTGCAGCGTCCCAGGTCGCGTGCGGTGGCGTCCCCGAACGCCAGGGCGGTCCGCGCGTGGGCGTATTCGTGGACCGTCAGGCTCAGAAGCAGCGCCGGGGCCAGGTAGATCAGTTCGTAGAGGTGCTCGGGTGTGAACATCCCCCTCTTTTACCCGACCGGGCGGGTCGGACCCAAGGCAATGTCGCCCCGGTTGCCGAACGAACTCCTTGACCGCCCGCACTCCGGGCAAGGATAATGTCGCCGACGGGCCGCCACGGACGGCGGTTCGAGCAAGCCGCGCACCGACGGGAACTTACAGGAGGCGCGATGCCCGACGTCACGGTCGATCCGGACCTCCCTCGCCGCGTGCTCCGCTCCGAGGGGCGGGCGATTCTCGCCCTGGCCGATTCGCTCGACGAGAGCTTCACCGACGCGGCGGAGTTGCTCTTCGCCTGCGAGGGCAAGATCGTGCTCACCGGAATCGGCAAGGCCGGGCTGATCGCCCGGAAAATTTCCGCGACCTTCTGCAGCACGGGCGCCGAGAGCGTCTTCCTTCACCCCGTCGAGGCGCTGCACGGGGACCTCGGCGTGCTCAAGCGGGACGAGGTCGTCGTCGCCTGCTCGCACAGCGGCTCGACGCCGGAGATCGTCCGCCTGCTGGACCACGTCAAGGCCCGCGGCGCTCGCCTCGTGGCGGTCACCGGCGAGGCGGACTCGCCCCTGGCCCGCTACGCCGAGAGCACCCTCTGCTACGGAACGGTGGAGGAAGCCTGCCCGCTGGGGCTCGCCCCGAGCGTCTCCACCGCCTGCATGCTCGCCCTGGGCGACGCGCTGGCGCTGACGGTGATGCAGATGCGTTCCTTCACGCCCGAGGAGTTCGCCGCCTTCCACCCGGCCGGGGCGCTGGGGCGGACGCTCCTGCTCCGCGCCGAGCAGGCCATGAGCTTCCGAAAGGGCGATCGGTTGAGCATCGTCTCGCAGGACCTCCCGCTGCGCGAGGCGCTGGCCCGCGCCGAGCAGGTCGAGCGCCGCGCCGGGGCGATGCTGCTGACCGACGGCGACGGGAAGCTCGCCGGCATCCTCACCGACGCCGACCTCCGCCGGGCCTTGCTGGACCGCGGCGGGGCGGTGCTGGAGGTCCCCGCGGTCGAACTGATGATCCGCGAGCCGAAGCGCATCGGCGCCGGGGAGCTGGCCAGCGAGGCGCTGGCGATCATGAACGAATACCGGATCGACGAGCTGCCGGTGGTGGACGACGGCGATCGCCCCGTCGGCCTGCTGGACGTTCAGGACCTCGTCGGCATCAAGACCCTCTCGCCATGACCGATATCGACTTCGCCCGGATCGAGCTGCTCGTGCTGGACGTGGACGGCGTGATGACCGACGGACGCATCGTCTACGGGTCCGGCGGGCAGGAGCTGAAGTTCTTCCACGTCCGCGACGGGTCCGGGATGAAATACTGGCGCCGCGCGGGGGGCAAGCTGGCGATCATCTCCGGGCGCGGCGGGGAAGCCGTCGAGCGCCGGGCGGACGAATTGGGCGTGCAATTCGTGCGCCAGAAGCTCAAGGACAAGCTCCCCGCCTACGATGAGGCGCTGGCGGAGCTGGGCTTCGAGGACGGGCAGGTCGCGGCGATCGGGGACGACCTGACCGATCTGCCTATCCATCGCCGCGTGGGAATGTCCATCGCCGTGGCGGACGCCGCCGAGGAACTCCGCGCCCAGGCCGACTACGTCACGCGCCTGCCCGGCGGACGCGGGTGCGTCCGCGAAGCGATCGAACTGATCCTGAAGAAATCGGGCCGGTGGGACCGCATCATGGCCCGCTACCGCCCGCGAGGTCGCACCGAATGAAGCGCAAGCTGCTCCTGGCCGCCATCACGTTCGCCGTGCTGTTCGGGGCCTTTTATGCCTACCGGACCTTCTCGGCGACCTTCGGGCCGCTGCCCGGGGACGCCGAGCCCGCCGCGGCGCCGGCGCCCCCGACGGGGCTGGACCCCCAGCGCGACGCCGTCGAGGCCGAGGAGGTCCTCATCGTTCAGCGCGACCCCTCCGGGCGTCGAATCGAGGCGGTCTACCGCGCCGAAAAGTGGGTCAAGATCCCCGAGACCGACGCGACCTATCGCGTCACCGCCCCCCAAGTGGAGTACTACCTCGACGACGGACAGAAGCTCTACCTCCGCGCCGACGAGGGCGCGATCTACGCCCAGGAGGTCGCCGGGGGCTTCAACCCGCGCCGCGGAACGCTCAGCGGGAACGTCCGCGTCCTGCTCGACCGCCAGGCCCGCGGCGCGGCCGCGCCGCCCGAAGACCGCCCGCAGGAAACCATCCGCGGCTTCGCCGACAACGTCACCTTCGACAATGACCTGCTCACCCTCCGCTCCTCCGGGCCGATCAAGGTCCTGCTGGCCGAGGCGGAAGTCTACGGCGAGCAGCTCACCCTCACGTGGAACGAGTCGCCCCGCGAACTGGTGCTGCTCCGCCTGGAGAAAGGCGAGCGGATGATCTTCCACGACGTGCCCGGGGAGATGTCGCTGAGCCCGCTGGAGCAGACGGCCGCCGAGCCCGGCGAGAAGCCCGCGAAGCCCGCCGCCTCCCCGGCGCCGCCGAAACCGGCGCCGAAGCCCGATGCGGCGACCGCCCCGGCCGCCGGGAACGCCGAAGACCGCGAGGCGCGGAACGTTTACCGGGCGGTCTTCGACAGCGTCGAGGCGCCGGTCGAGGTGGATACGCCCTACGGCCGGATGCGGCAGGTGAAGCGGCTCGCGGCGACCTTCGCCTGGCACGACGCCGAAGAAGACGACGCGCCCGCCCCGCAGAGCCCCGCGGGCCGGCGAGGGGCGCCCGGGCTCACGGAACCGGCGGAACCGCCCCGTCCGGCGGAGCCTGCCGCGACGACCCGACCCTCCCGGGAGGACGCCGAGCCGCGCGAGGTCGAGATCCGCTGGGACGGGCCTCTCGAACTCCGCCCGGTGGGCTACCGCCCGCCGGAGGAGGGCAAGGAGGGCTTCGACCTGCGCAGGATCGACGCCCGGGGCGAGCAGGTCGCCCTGAGCACGCCGCGGATGGACGGGACCTGCGAGCGGTTCGTCGTGGACAACGACGCCCGCGTCGCCTCGTTGAGCGGCTCGCCCGAGCGCCCGGCGAGGGTGAAGCTCGAAGCCGACCAGGAGGCCGTCTGCCAGACGATCGAATTCCACGAGGGCGAATCGGTGGTGCGCCTGAGCGGGCCCGGGCGCCTGCGGCGGCTTTCCGAACCCGGCGCCGCGACCGCCCCGGCGACCGCGCCGGCCAAGCGCGACCATGTGGAATGGTCCACCCGCGCGAGGCTGGCGCTGGAAGAGGTCCCCGAGGCGGAGGAGGAGGAACGGAAGATTGCCGTCCGCGAGGCGCTGTTCGTGGGGGACGTGAAGATGAGCCAGTCCGGGCGGGAGGAGGCCATCGCCGCCGACCGCCTGACGGTGACCATGCGGCGCGATGCGGCGGGGGAGGCCTACCCCACGGCCGCCCTGGCGGAGGGGAACGTCACGGCCGTGCAGCCGGGCGGGAACCACATCCGATGCCGGAAGCTCAACGTCGCGATGACCCGCGACGAGCAAGGTCGGAGCTACCCCGCCCGCGCCGAAGCCTCCGGCGACGTCCGCGCCACGCAGGACCGTGCGACCCTCGAAGCCGACAAGGCCGTCGTCCTCTTCGCCATGGTCGCCGACCCGGAAACGAAGCAGACCGAGCCCGAGCCGGTGGAGTTCCGCGCCTCGGGGAACGTCAAGGTCACCGAGAAGCGCGAGGACGGGCGCGACGTGGCCGCGACCGGCGTCAAGCTCACCAGCGACCTCCGGCGCGACGCGGCGCGGTTGTTCGGGAGCCCCGCGCGGGTCCGCGAGGGCGAGAACTCCCTGGTCGGCAAGGAGATCCGCCTCGACGACGGCGGCGCCCGCGTCCGCGTGCTCGGGGCGGGCAAGCTGCACTTCCTCTCCCGGCGCGACCTCAACGGCCGGGATCTCGCCAAGGCCCGCCCGGTGGACATCGAATGGTCCCGGGGCATGGACTACGACCGGGACGGGAATGTTTTGCGGTTCACCGGCGACGTGGACCTCGACAGCGGAAACGAGCAGCTCGATTGCCGCGAGATGCGCCTGTACTTCGAGAAGCTCCCGGAGGGGAAGGATGAGGACGCCGACGAGCCCGACGCGGCGGGCGGGAAGCCCGAGCGCCCGCTCGCGCTGGGCGTGGACGCCTACTCCGGGCGGAAGATCGCGATGATCGTGGCCGACGGGGCGAAGGACGACCCGGTGGAGTTGTTCTCCCGCGAGCGGGACCCGAAGGATCGCCTGCTCCGCCGCCTCCGCGCCGAGGGTGAGCAGCTCACCTGGGACGCGAAGGAAAAAGAGGTCAGCATCGTCGGGGCCGGGGAACTGCTCGTGGAGGACTACCGCCCGCCGGAGAAGGACGCGAAGGACGCCAAGGACGGCTCGCCCGCCGACGACCGCATCCGCCGCCCGTTCCAGACGGCCTTCCGCTGGACCAAGCTGATGACCCTCTCGCAGAAGAAGCGTCGGGCCTACATGGAGGGGCGGGTCCGCATGGCCCACGCCTCGGGCAAGCACCTCGTCCTCCGCCGCCGGTTGAAGACGCCCGCGTGGGGCAAGCTCGACCACGGACGCCTGACCCGCCTGTACTGCCACAAGATGATCGCCCATTTCGCCGCTGCGGAACCGGACGAACCCGAGACGACCACCGGCCCGACGACCCAGCCGGCGACCGAACCGGCGCAGGTCGCCGCCGGGCCGCGCATCGGGCCGCTGGAGTACTTCCAGGCCACCGGCGACGTGGACCTCAAGGACGGCGTCCGCGAGGTCCGGTGGATTCTCGCCCAGGTGCTCACCTACGACGCCGACGCCGACCGAGTGGAGATTTACGGCTCCCTGCCCAACCGTCCGCCCTCCGACGCCCGCCTCCAGTACGACAACCTCAACACGCAGCGGTCCAACACCGTCACCAGCCCGAAGATCATCTGGTATCGCAAGAACGACAAGATCGTCACCGGGGACCTCCGCGGCTCCGGCGGCCGGTAGCGCGGCAGGGCGGTGGGGGAAGGGCGGCGGCCTCGCCGGCTTCGACGGGCAGAGGCGGCGGTGAACTCAGCCGAACCGCGTGGCCCTGTCTGCGTTCTGCGCCGATCTCGTTCGGCGAGCCGCAGCGCCGCCCGCCCTCCCCGGCGCCGTCGCGGGCCGAAGATGCGCCCCGCGCGGTCCGATAGAGGCTATACTTGCCATGGTGAGACGTACGCTCCC